>NZ_JBHNYX010000032.1:0-56857 GCF_054960505.1 Alteromonas sp. G4i13
GTCTCTCAGTGAATGACAACGAAGAGCTGTTTGAGGATTTAGCTATCGATAGAACTCCCTTCAAACAGTTATTTTTCCTCATGCTTTCTCACTATGACTTATTCACTCCATACATGTATCACATAGATTGTGAAGAATTAAGTCAAGAGTTAAGCATTGCACAAGAGACTATAGTAAAAATACTAAACCATTTTTCACTCGAAAGCGGTGAACTTGCTACCCACAATCAGGATTTCATATTTCTTGATAACCCTATCTGGACAAGACCTATATTCCAAAGAGAGTCAGAGTACTTCTGTCCACTCCCACAAGTGTTTTTTAGTTTCTCCTTGAACAGTCTAGACAATCTAATCGAAGGTTATGATAAAGACAAACTTCATGAAAGAAGAGCGCTATATCTAGAAGAAAAGATAGAAGAGATAGTAAAAACGAGGTTTCCTGAATCTCATACAATCTCCGGAATACAATGGGATTTCGAGGGAAAAACATTTGAGACAGACCTAATCACCTTCATAGATTCTCATGCACTAATAATAGAGGCCAAATCACACAATATTACCAAGCCAGCTTTGAGAGGTGCTCCGGATCGAATCAAAAAGCACTTCAAAGAAATTTATATTGATCCTAGCATTCAGTCATTTAGGTTTGCTGAAAAGATTAAAGAATTAATCGAAAATCCGGATACGAATGACCCATTAATCGACAAACTACCAATCGACATTTCAAAAATTAACAAAGTTATTCGAGTTTCAGTTTCGCTAGAGGATTTTGCCACTTTACAAACTAATCTGAAATTATTCGAAGATACTGGCTGGCTACCAGATGGATATGAGTCATGCCCTTCAACCAATTTAGCTGATTTTGAGACAATATTTGATTTGCTAGAGCACCCAGTACAAATACTCCACTATTTAGAAAGACGAAGCATAATTCAAAGGCAATATAATCTTATGGGAGACGAGCTAGATTATTTGGGGCTTTACCTATCGACGTTTTTAGCTTTAGGAAACTTTAGTGATTATGCCACAGATCACGTTATAGATATTAGCGGAATGTCTGATTCTATAGACAGTTACTATCAGGCTAAAGATGCCGGTGTATCAATCCAAAAGCCTAAACCTAAAACATCTAAATTATTCACTGAGATATTCAACCAACTCGAAAAACGCTCAACCCCAAGGTGGACGGAAATAGGTTGCATACTAAATATGTATGTACCTGAAGACCAAGTTCAATTGAGCAATATGATAAAAAGTTTGTCCAAGAGAGTGCACCACACTTGGCAACAAGTAGGTCACAAGAACATGATTATTTTATGCCCTCATGAGTCTTCTGAATATTCTCTCGCTGTCGTTTTATACAAGGATGCTAATAAACAATTAAGAGATAAATTCATCAACGAAGCATCAGTACAAGCCTTGGAACCTGATCATGTAAAGCAATGCTTATTAATTGCAAAGAACATTGATGACAACGAAATAGCATACCATTTGATTGGATTGTTTGAGTCCAGATAGCTAAAAGCCCACTTAAATAAACGACACTTTTATTTATTGTAATGATACGCTGCAATCTAAAGGGTGAGGTGCGTGCTACGTCATCCCCCCCTGAGATTGTGGGTACGAAAATACCTAACGATGGAGTATATATAAACCTACGACATCTCTTGATGACTTACCTCTGAGGTTAGCCTTATCAGGTTGAGAAGTAGACGTACAACGTGTCCTTCTTCCTTTATTCAACACATCATCAATCATTTCTACTTCAGATACTTCAACTTCATTATTATTCCAATCGAATCCAAATTTGTTTACGTCCTTGGGCGCAGACCTAAATGAAAGATTCCCCGTTTTTTCACTTTCAACTTTTACAGGGAAAGCCCAATCGCCATTTTTCAGCAAGAAGGCTATTTCCTTTGACTCTTCACGACTACTCATAAATCCTCCCAACAAGATATATTCTGACCTGCATACAAAAAAGCTACACACTAAAAGCAAAAAAGCCACCAAGTATTATCTTGATGGCTTTTTTAGGTCTCAATGCCGTGTTAGATCAAAAGGCTCTATTATTGTCTCTACATACGTCTCTACATATGAAAAATAAACCTTTATAAATCAACAGCAAAGGGAGGAACAGGCAATTACATCATGCCGCCCATTCCGCCCATGCCGCCCATGTCAGGCATTGCTGGTGCGTCGTCTTTAGGTAGTTCAGCTACCATTGCTTCAGTTGTGATCATTAGTGAAGCAATTGAAGATGCGAACTGAAGTGCAGAGCGCGTTACTTTTGTTGGGTCAAGGATACCCATCTCTAGCATGTCGCCGTAAGTGTCGTTACCTGCGTTGTAACCGTAGTTACCTTCGCCGTTCTTCACTTCGTTAACTACTACTGATGCTTCTGCACCTGAGTTGATAGAGATTTGACGTAGAGGCGCTTCCATTGCACGTAGTGCAAGCTTAATACCTACTGTTTGGTCGTCGTTGTCGCCAGTAAGGTCAGCAAGTTTAGCTGCTGCGCGAACTAGTGCTACACCACCACCAGGTACCACACCTTCTTCAACCGCTGCGCGAGTTGCGTGTAGTGCATCTTCTACGCGGTCTTTCTTCTCTTTCATTTCAACTTCAGTTGCTGCACCAACTTTAATTACTGCAACACCGCCAGAAAGCTTAGCTAGACGCTCTTGAAGCTTCTCTTTGTCGTAGTCTGACGTAGAGTCTTCAATTTGACCTTTGATTTGAGCACAACGGCCTTCAATCGCTTCTTGGTCGCCGTTACCGTCAACAACTGTTGTGTTGTCTTTGTTGATAACTACGCGCTTAGCAGTACCTAGGTCTTCAAGCTGAACTTTTTCAAGGTCTAGACCAATTTCTTCAGAGATTACTGTACCGCCAGTTAGGATAGCGATGTCTTGAAGCATTGCTTTACGACGGTCACCGAAACCTGGTGCTTTAACCGCTGCAACTTTAACAATACCGCGCATGTTATTAACTACTAGTGTAGCAAGCGCTTCGCCTTCAACATCTTCAGCGATGATCATTAGCGGCTTACCCGCTTTCGCTACACCTTCAAGGGTAGGAAGTAGTTCGCGGATGTTAGAAATCTTCTTGTCAACCAATAGGATGAACGGGTTGTCTAGTTCAACAGTACCGTTTTCTTGGTTGTTGATGAAGTATGGAGATAGGTAACCGCGGTCGAACTGCATACCTTCAACAACGTCTAGTTCGTTTTGAAGTGCCTGACCTTCTTCTACAGTGATAACACCTTCTTTACCTACTTTTTCCATTGCCTGAGCAATGATGTCGCCAACTTCTGCATCAGAGTTTGCAGAGATAGTACCTACTTGAGCGATAGACTTGCTGTCTGCACAGTCAGTAGACAGGGCTTTAAGCTCTTCAACTGCTGCCGCTACTGCTTTGTCGATACCGCGCTTAAGATCCATTGGGTTCATACCCGCTGCAACGCTCTTAAGACCTTCAGTAACAATTGCTTGAGCAAGTACAGTAGCAGTTGTTGTACCGTCACCTGCTTCGTCGTTCGCTTTAGACGCAACTTCTTTTACCATTTGAGCGCCCATGTTCTCGAACTTGTCTTCAAGCTCGATTTCTTTCGCTACAGACACACCATCTTTAGTGATAGTAGGTGCACCGAAAGACTTGTCTAGAACAACATTACGGCCTTTTGGACCTAGTGTTACTTTAACTGCGTTAGCTAGTGTGTTTACGCCTTTTAGCATTTTGCTGCGAGCGTCATCACCAAAACGTACTTCTTTAGCTGCCATGATTAAATTCCTCTAAAATTCGTTTTAACGTTAGTTGTTATTACTCAACAATCGCTAGAATGTCGCTTTCGCTTAGGATTAGTACTTCTTCACCATCCAGCTTTTCTGTTTTAACGCCGTAACCGTCGTTGAAAATAACGGTGTCGCCTACTTTAACGTCTAGCGCTTTAACTTCGCCGTTCTCAAGAATGCGACCGTTACCTACTGCGATTACTTCGCCGCGTGTAGATTTTTCTGCTGCAGAACCAGTCAGAACGATACCGCCTGCAGATTTGCTTTCTTGCTCTGCGCGCTTAAGGATTACGCGGTCGTGTAAAGGACGAATTGCCATTTTCAAGTCTCCTGAAAATTCCACTATTCAAATGAATGTAATTATCGACATTCAGACAATCTAAATGCCGTGTGTTTAAGGTTGCTCATTGCTGAGCAGTTAAAATCGTTTCTGCACGGATAGATGGGGTAGTACCCAGATAACTTCAAGGGTTTTTAAGCAAAAAAATGTAAAAAAATTGATTTTTTCGCTAAATACTTATTTTTATTAAATATGTAAACGCTGTTTATCGTGGTAATCGGCGCTCATAACCTGATGGGATCTGTAGTGAGGCTAGAGCCTGTTGACCTTTGCTATACATCAAAGGTCAACGGTCGATAGTTATTTTAAGCGCTTATCCGGGTCGTTGGTGGTGTGATCGGTGTACTCGCCTTCGAACACATCACCATCACTATTGGGCGAGTTAGGGCGATCACCAAAAGGACTTTGTCCAAATGGCGACTGACCTTGCCCAAAGCCAGCTGCGCCTCCTCCCATACCAGGTGTGACAATGCGCATTTTCATGTGCTTACTAACTTGAGCTGCAAAAAAGTGGCGAGAGCCTGGCATTGCTAGCAAAAAGCCAAAGATATCGGTAATGAACCCTGGGGTAACCAGAAGAATACCCGCAACCACCAGCATCAAACCTTCAACCAACTCTTTTCCTGGCACTTCATTTCGCTGCATTTTTTCTTGTGCAGTTTGCAGTGTACTCACGCCTTCGCGTTTAACAAAGTAAGCACCAATAAAGGCAGAAAGAAGTACCAAGCCAACGGTATTCCAACCACCGATCACGCTGCCCACATTTATCAGCAACGCAATCTCTAAAATAGGTAATAGGGCAAACAGTATAAATAAAACCCGCAAAATGCTTCCTCTTTCATGTATTCATAACCTGTTATAGGGTCTTTGTACGTAATAACAAGAAAAGGTGCCCACCCTTTCGCTTAAATAGCCACTTAAAGCGACCGATAACGACCGTGATATACTGTAGCTATGAAAGAATAGTGCGACTTTTCAGGTCAATTACATATCGACCCACTAGCAAAGTAACAGGCGCGAAATAAAGTAGGAAACGTTTATGACAATTAAGCTTGTATTGTGCACCACGCCCGATGAAAAGACAGCGCAGTTAATTGCCAGCACGCTCGTTGAAGAAAAGCTTGCCGCCTGCGTCAACATAATCAAGGGTATAGAGTCCGTTTATGAGTGGCAGGGGAAGGTGGAAACCGACGCAGAGTGCCAACTGCTTATTAAAACGAACACACAACACGTTTTACAGGCCTTCGATAGAGTAAGCGAACTACATCCGTACGATGTCCCTGAATGGTTAGAACTTAATGCTGAGGCTAGCAGCGCTTATGGGCATTGGCTACAAAACACACTGCAGCGCTAACTGAACCCGTATTTTCTGAACAAGAATAACTAAGACGTAAAAATAGATTAAAATGAATGACAACCTTATGACTACCCTTTTGCCTTCGCCTTGCCTATCGTTGGCTTCGCTGTTTCGTCGCTTTATTGCGTCCGTATTGTCAGTGCTTTGTTTGATGTCGCTGTTAGTTACGTTTGCGTTCGCACAAGTGCCAAGTGCTTTTGACGACCCATTTGCAAATGAGCCCCAATTTCTCGATGTTGACCAAGCGTTCGCTTTTGACTTTAGTCAACAAGATAACGTTCTTACTTTAAATTTCGACATTGCTGACGGCTACTACTTATACCTTAAACAGTTTAAGTTTGTGGCTAAACAAGCCGAAATTGGCGAGCCTGTTTACCCAAGCGGGGTGATGATTGAAGATGAGTTCTTTGGTGAGTCTGAAGTATTTTACAACGGCGTATCTATTACCCTACCCATTGAGTCAGCACTCAGTGACGGAGTAGTTAAAATTCGCTATCAGGGGTGCGCTGATGCCGGCCTTTGCTACCCGCCCACAGTAAAAGTGGTGTATTTAAATGAAGTCGGAAGCAATACGGCAGCAAACGCTGATGCGACTACAGAATCAAATAGCGCGTCTACCTCGTCGTCTCCACAAAGCGAGCAGTTCGATTTAGCGCAAAGGCTGATCGATAAAGATAACCTTGCTCTCACTTTAGCTCTATTTTTTGCCCTAGGCGTAGGCCTCGCCTTTACGCCTTGCGTGTTTCCTATGTACCCCATTGTGTCGGGCATTGTGATTGGTCAGGGCAAGCCTAAAACCGCATCTCATTCATTCTGGTTAACCTTTGTTTATGTACAAGGTATGGCGATTACTTACTCGTTGCTTGGCTTGGTAGTAGCGGTGGCAGGGGCGCAATTTCAGGCTGCTTTGCAACATCCAGTTGTGCTGGGCGTATTCATTGTGCTGTTTGTGGCGCTCGCCGTTGCTCTGTTTGGTGGTTTTGAAATTCAGCTGCCAGCAAAGTATCAAGAAAAGCTCACTCACATGAGTAACAACCAAACGCCCGGCAGTTTCGCTGGTGTGTTTGTTATGGGTGTACTATCTGGCCTTATCGCTTCGCCCTGTACCACTGCGCCGCTCACCGGCATATTGCTATTTATTGCCCAAACTGGCGACATGACGCTGGGCTTTATCTCTCTTTACCTGTTAAGTATTGGTATGGGTGTTCCACTTATCCTGTTCGGCATGACAGGAGGAAAACTGCTACCTAAAGCAGGTAACTGGATGAATGTGGTTAAAGTCACCTTCGGCTTTATGATGCTTGCCGTGGCCATTGTGTTTATTGAGCGTTTATATAATAGCCCAGCCACTGGCTTCCTATGGGGGTTGCTTGGCTTTGGTTTATTCGGTTACTACTGGGTACTCAATCGCGCCAGCAAAAACTCACTGATGAAGCTTGTACGTGCTGTTGTGGTGGCAATAGGCATTATGGGAAGTGCTGGCCTTATTTATCAAGCAGGGCTAAACACAGGGCTTTGGGGTGAGCACTCTGATGGTGTTCACGCAGGGCACCCAGACTTTGTTGTTGCGCGAGACTTGGCAGACTTACGTAATAAAATTGCGGCGGCTAACGCTGAAGGTAAAACGGTAATGGTCGATTTGTACGCCGACTGGTGCGTGGCGTGTAAAGAGTTCGAGAAGTACACGTTCCCAGACGAAAATGTTGTGGCTGCACTTAGCAATACGGTATGGATGCAAATGGACCTTACCGATAACACACCAGAACGTCAGGAGATTTTCGACACCTTTACGGTGCTTGGCTTGCCGACTATTTTGTTCTTTGACAAAAACGGCGACGAGCTAACCAAAGCCCGCGTCACTGGATTTATGAAAGCAGACGCCTTTGCCGGTCACGTTAACGAATGGCTTAACGATGGGTCTAACACTAATGACGGTCAAAGTGGTCGCTTGGACTAAGGAGCGTCGATTCCAGGACTTTCCTCTTCTCATATGGCGAGTATGGCGAGCGGTGCGAAGCGCTGCTCTCTTTATCTTGGGTAGAAACGGGGCTCAGAAAAGAAGGTTGGATTCAATGCAGGCCTTCTTATTTATTTCGCTCACTTTTTCCCTATCAGTAACAGCGAAAACCACGGGGTGCTTTGATAACAAACGCTTTTGTTTTGAGCTTACGCCTTCGTCTTCTTCTCTTTATTTAGTCTCAGTACAGAGAAAAGTAGAATTGCCCGTAGCGCTAACTCTGTATTCCAATGTGATGCAAGACATTCCCACAGGCAATGGGGAGCTTAGATCAAAAGCCCACGTTAACGCATTTTTAGATACCAATGACCAAGTGCCCCTTGGCGTAGTAAAAAATGCCGACGCATTCTGGGCATCTATGCGCGTTAAATGGACGGTGGGGCGCGTAGACGCGATACACGACAACGCCTATACGTATCTGCCACCGCTACAGCCAGCTAGCAAATACCGTATTGTTCAAGGCTTTAACGGCAATTTTAGTCATTCTGGTGCGTCAAGGTATGCTCTCGATTTTGCCGCGCCTGTAGGTACACCTATTTTAGCCGCCCGGGAAGGCGTAGTGATCGACACGAAAGATGACGGCACGAAAGGCGGGCCAACGCCGAAGTTTGCAAAATACGCTAACAACGTTGTTATTCTTCATAGCGACGGAACCACCGGCGAATACTACCACCTGAAATATAAAGGTGTTGCTGTGACAAGAGGGCAAGTCGTGGAACGCGGGCAGCTTATCGGTTATACCGGCAATACGGGGTTTTCTTCCTTACCCCACCTTCACTTTGGCATATATGTAGCCAAATTCCATGGTAAGTACGTAAGTGTCCCCTTTTCCTTCGACAGCGCCCTAACTAAGGCCTCGCCTTAGCATTTATAGCAATACATACTGATACTTTTCGTTAAAACTACTATCTCTTCCCCCACTAACGCCTTCTGAGAGTGCAGCATGCTGCGGTTTCACAGGCAGCCAATAAGCAAACCTCCCAATAAACTTTGCGCCGAAAACACCTGATTAGACCAGTATTTTGCTGCGAAATCTTTATCTATCACTATAATCAGCATTTAACACAATAAACGAGCAAATTAATTGGCTTTTTTTCGTGCAACTGTCACAAAAGTTTGTTGAAATGGCAATAACCGTGACTTTTTCCCGAAGATAGCAGCAAACTAGATGAATATTTTGTTATTGAACGGCCCTAACCTGAATATGTTAGGCCAAAGAGAACCCGACAAATACGGCACACAAACCTTGCAAGACATCGTAGATGATTTGCAGGCGCAGGCTGCGTCAAGCAACGTGACCTTAACGCATTTTCAGTCAAACGCTGAGTTTGAACTGATTGATCGCGTGCACGCTGCTATGGGTACTGTTGATGCCATTATTATTAATCCTGCTGCCTTCACGCACACCAGCGTCGCCCTTCGCGATGCATTATTAAGTGTCAATATCCCGTTTATTGAAGTGCATTTGTCGAACGTTCACGCCCGTGAACCGTTTCGTCATCATTCCTATTTTTCTGATGTTGCAGCTGGCGTCATTGTTGGCCTTGGTGCCATGGGCTACTCGCTCGCGCTAACTGCAGCAATCAACTTACCGAAATCGCATAAATAAAGCAGAGACAGAACATGGATATTAGAAAGATTAAAAAACTCATCGAACTAGTGGAAGAATCTGGCATTGCCGAGCTAGAAATCACTGAAGGCGAAGAGTCTGTACGCATCCACCGTGGTCCAACGGGTGTTCAAGCGCCAATGAACTACAGCTTTGCAGCACCAGCGGCACCGCAAATGGCACCAGCTCCAGCAGCGGCAGCTACCACTGCGTCTGAAGCGCCAGCTGAGCCAGCACAGCCAGAGGGTCACGTTGTTAAGTCTCCAATGGTAGGTACGTTCTACCGTGCATCTTCACCAACGGCAAAACCGTTTGCAGAAGTTGGTCAGCAAGTAAAAGTTGGCGACACGCTTTGTATCGTTGAAGCGATGAAGATGATGAACCAAATTGAAGCAGATAAAGCAGGCGTGGTTAAGGCAATCTTGGTTGAAAACCAAGATCCTGTAGAGTTCGACCAGCCAATGTTCATCATTGAATAAGCGAGTGCTTAACTATGCTAGATAAAGTACTTATTGCTAACCGTGGTGAGATTGCCCTGCGTATTTTGAGAGCCTGTAAAGAACTAGGCATCAAAACCGTAGCAGTGCACTCTACTGCGGATAAAAACTTGAAGCACGTGTTGCTGGCTGACGAATCGATTTGTATTGGTAAAGCATCGGCAACCGAAAGCTACCTGAACATTCCTCGCATTATTGCTGCTGCAGAAGTCACTAACTCTATTGCAATTCACCCAGGTTACGGTTTCCTAGCGGAAAACGCAGACTTTGCTGAAGCGGTAGAAAAAAGCGGCTTTATTTTCATTGGCCCTAAAGCTGAAACTATCAACCTTATGGGTGACAAAGTTTCTGCTATCAACGCCATGAAAAAAGCAGGCGTACCGTGTGTACCCGGTTCCGACGGCCCGCTAACTGACGACGTAGAGCGCAACAAAGCCATTGCTAAGCGCATTGGTTACCCAATCATCGTTAAAGCTGCAGGCGGCGGTGGTGGTCGTGGTATGCGCGTGGTTCGCAGCGAAGCTGAGTTGATTAAAGCCATCGAAACAACACAAGCGGAAGCGGGTGCTGCCTTTGGCAACTCAACGGTTTACATGGAAAAATTCCTTGAAAACCCACGTCACGTTGAAATTCAGGTACTTGCTGATGGCCAAGGTAACGCCATTCACTTAGGTGAGCGTGACTGTTCAATGCAGCGTCGCCACCAGAAAGTAGTGGAAGAAGCCCCAGCACCGGGTATTTCTGAGCAAATGCGTACCAAGATTGGCGATCGTTGCCGCAAAGCCTGTATCGAAATTGGCTACCGCGGAGCAGGTACGTTCGAGTTCCTATATGAAAACGGCGAATTCTATTTCATAGAAATGAATACCCGTATTCAGGTAGAGCACCCTGTATCTGAAATGATCACTGGCGTTGATCTTATTAAAGAGCAGCTTCGCATTGCAGCGGGTCAGCCATTGTCTATTGATCAGTCGCAAATTCAAATTCGTGGCCACGCCATTGAATGTCGAATTAACGCAGAAGACCCTAAAACCTTTATTCCTAGCCCTGGTCAAATTGACATGTTCCATGCGCCAGGTGGTTTGGGTATTCGTTGGGAGTCGCATATTTACGCGGGTTACCACGTGCCACCTTACTACGATTCAATGATTGGTAAGCTTATAACTTACGGTGAAAGCCGCGACGAAGCGATTGCTCGTATGCGCCATGCTCTTGAAGAAATTGTGGTTGAGGGTATTAAAACGAATATTCCACTTCAACGCGCCATTATGGCCGATGAAAACTTCTTCGCCGGTGGAACCAACATCCACTACTTAGAGAAGAAATTAGGTTTAGCCTAATCCCCCTTTGGGCTACACGCTGTATTTTTGTGTAGCCCAATTTTCTTATAGTCCGCTACTACTTTCTTGTCGCTATTCGCTATTCGCTATTCGCTATTCGCTATTCGCTATTCGCTATTCGCTATTCAGCAAATTCTAATTTTCCGATTACCACAATCAGTTTTTAACGATTTTTTTATTTAAACGCCCACTCTATACTGCGTACAAGTTTTAAGACATCTCCCTTAAGACCTTCCCTTTTTTGTGTGTTTTACCACTCATTGGAGTCCCACTCCACTTATTGCCGGCAACCTTGCCGGCTTTTTTTTCGCTTTTTATCTACATAGCGAAATTTATCTGTCCGAAAAAGTTATGATTGATGTATAAACTGATTAACTGGAAATGAGAAGGGAAATTGCGTGAGGGTAATCTCTATTTTTATTTGTGTATTCTTATGCGGCTCGCTCTCCGAGGCTTGTGCTGAAGACACCACGCCTTCGTTCTCACAGAAACTCGATATCCAAGTGCGTTACGATAATCGCTCCAATCGCCCTAGCCGTGAACAATATCGATTGCGTTACTATCCATCGCTCTCCCTCACTTCTACATGGTCAGTAAACAGTTTTATTGTTACTGGCGATGACTTTTCATCTAGCCACAATACGTTTGGTAGCGACACAACCGATTATCTTTATGCAAGACGACTGTACCTCAGGCATGAAACAAATGCGGGCAAAACTGAACTAGGCATTATTCCCACTTATAAAGGGCGAGTTTCTTCAACAGGCTTGTCCAAAGATGGATGGATTACTGGCATTCGCCACGTGAGAAAGCTGCAAAACAACACTGCTCTTGAAATAGTGGTGGGGCAACTGGCGAATGCCGAAGCTTCCGAGGCGTTTAACGTTGGTGAAGAAGATGAATACTTTGAGATTGAATATTCGGCAAAGATGGGGGAACGACATAGCTATGAAGCCAGTTTTGAAAGAATGCTGAACGGTACATTTGCCAGGGCAGAATATCGATTACGTATTAATGAACAAGATACCGCGTTCATTGAATTAGTGCATCGTACTGATGAAAGTGCTGCGAAAGTTGTAGTGGGCACCAGCGGCGAATTCGCTGCAAGCGCTTTTAACACATCATATCCTATCGAATATTTTGCTTACTATTCCTATATAGACAGTAGTTTTGGTGAGCGCGCTGAATTAATTGAAGACTTCCTAGGAACAGGTCACGGCGGCTCTCTGGAATTTAGTGGCGTGCTATCGGAGAAGCATGATGTTGAATGGTTTATAAGAGCTGATGTGGTAGATAGTGTCAGTCGATTATTGGCAGGAGTAAAACTCTCCTTCGATAGTTGAATGAAACAAAGCGCCTACACCACATAAAAAAGGCCCATCAAACGATGGGCCAAACAGCAAGAACGCGTACACACTTTAACAGTGCATAATAAATTACGGCTTGTCGCCATTGTGAGTTCAGTTACCGCAGATTACGTATTTTTAATCTCTTGAGCTTTAAACTTAAAGTTGAGTTTATTAAACTTTAGTCTAATGAAGCGTTAAAGCTCGTATTGTTTAACTCTAATAATCGTAATTTGAAGGTGTTCTTGTGCCCAGCCGTTACGCTCAGTTCAAAGAAAAACTTCCCATTTCCCGACTCTCCGATGAAGCGCTGCTTGCGTTTCGCGTCCTTTTTGATGATCCTCTCGATATCGTAGACTTAGCGCAAGATATATCTGACTTAACGCTTTACCCGGAACGGCTGAAAGACAGTTATAGAAAGGAGTGGGAAGCCTACGTGCTAAAGGCACTGGCGTTTGAGATCAAACAACATGCAGACGTTTCTCCTGCAGAGTTCATTGAGCTTGTCATGAACAAGGTAGAAGCGATTCAGCAAAATAACGACACCTATCAAAATCTATTGCGTCAGGTTCAACACGCGAAGAGTATTTTGCAATCAGAAAACACGATCGTTTTTCCTACCCCCATGCGTCAGCAGTTAACTGCGTTTCTTTTGCCGATTACTACTATTTCGCCTCCCAAAAAATAAAGGCAGCTACAACGTAAGGCAGTTCCGCTTCTATAGGAAAGGCTTCTACACGCTACTTATTAGCGCCTTTAAATTTGTACTGAGAGGGGCAGTATCCTCTGTCCACACCTTCAGGGCGCAGGCTGGCATGTTTGGTTTTTCTACCCGACACGCGCTCTCGCCAGTTCTTGAAGGTTTTCGGTTTGAGATTTTTACGCATAAGCTTTATCACATCTTTTTCAGGCAGCCCGTATAAACGCTCTATTGCCTCGAAAGGCGTACGGTCTTCCCACGCCATTTCAATTACCCGTGATTCTTGTTCTTCAGTTAATGCCATTTCTTACATCTCAATATGCGTGTTTAACCCCACTACATACTTATTTTCGGCTCATTTTGTTCAGTTCAAGTACACTAAACTTACAAACAATTAGTGGCCGACTTAAACGCTCACTTGCTCATCGTCTTTTTCAAACGCTAGCTTCAACAACTCGGCGGCGGCTTTCGCATCGCTCAGCGCGCGGTGATGCTGCTCCATTTCTATGTGAAAATGCTTTGTTAAGTTTGCCAGCGAGTAAGAAGGCAGCCCAGGATAGGTGCGACGCATTTCACGAACGGTACACATTTTGGGTCGCCTGAAACTTTGCTCTAGTCTTGCAAACTCTTGCTTGATGAACCCATAGTCAAAGTTTACGTTGTGAGCCACGAACACAGCGTCTTCGGTGAAATTTGCCACGTGTTCCGCTACTTCAGCAAAAAGCGGAGCATCTGCCACCATGTCATCCGAAATTCCAGTAAGGCGGGTAATGTTGCTAGGAATGCGGCGCTGCGGATTTAACAGGGTTTGAAACCTGTCTACCTCTTTCCCACCAACAAGTTTTACCATACCTATTTCGGTAATCCGGTTGTAGCTGCTGTTTCCTCCAGTGGTCTCTATATCTACCACAACATAAGGCTGTGCTGGGTCGCGTATCCATTTCACTGTTGTTACCGCAACGTCAAATCCAGCTTGCTGCAAACGTTGAATTGAAACCAGCTGATTTCGGCGAAGCTGATCGCCAGGCGCTTTGATTTCTTCAAAGCGAAGTGCGCCGTCAAATACCATGATATCGGGGAAGCCATCTCGGAGGCTCTCAAAGTCTTTGCACATCATGCGAAGTAAAGCATAAATCGAATCTAGCGAACCATGCTCAATTAGCGCTTCTATAGGCGTAAGCAAATGACTAGACCACATAAACAGGCTATTAACTTTGCCATAGTGCATCGTGGCCATTTTGTGAATGTGAAAACGCAGTTTTTCTTTGCTATCAAGCGCCTGTAACAACGCTTCAATACTGTGTTCAAACTTAGCGTAAAAGTTATTCTGTTTAAGCGATAATGGTCTGCGATCAAACTCCGTAACCAGCGTGTCTTCTTCGTAAAGTTGCTTCCAAAAGGTAAGGCCGAACAAACTGCGCCATAATCGGTTTTCCGTGCGCCAGCCTTCAATGCCGCGCCTTGCATAATGCGCCAGCACACCACGCTCAACCTGTTGATTTTGGCTTACGTCAATATCCAGTGTACGGCTAGCATTGCGAAGCATGTCGGTAACCGTGCTGGTGCGTTTTTTGTGGTATTTACGGGCATAGAAATCTTCTGCAAATGCTAACAGCGTATCCGATTGCGGATTATCAATTATCTCTTCAAGGGTCTGTTTAACACTATTTTCATTTCCGTCCTTGTAGCTCTCTCTTAACCACTTTTCTTTTGCCTTATCGCTTTGCGCCGCTTTCAATACTTCTAGCCCTTTCGCTCTATCAAACATCAGTACTTTTAGGCCTAATGCATAGAGAAACTGGTCGCGATAAAAACAGGCCGACACACCTTCTGTAATGGGCAGTTCACCTTCGGCAATGGCAAGCAACATATCATCGTTATAAAAAGCTAACTGGCTGTAATGGTTAGCGTAAAACCATGACGCTTGGGCGTCGCTTTTAGTTTCAAAACGCGCCGTATCCGTTACGGAATCAGAACGGGTTCTCATTACGCCTAAATCGCGCATAGAAAACTGATTTAGACGGCTTTTGGTGTTACCAAAATAGATAAACAGCAAATAGCGAAGTGCATCGTCGAACAAGCACACTAAGTAGTTATCTAGCGAAAAGCGCTCTGGCCAGCCTCTAGCTTCGATATGTTCATTAAGCAACGTCACGAGTTTAGGCTTGGTGAGAGATGCGAGCCCCTGAATACTGCCGTATTCAGCAAGTAGCTCAAGCAGAGCATCTTTGGTCAAGACACCTGCGATGTCATTAAGCGAAGCGTGGGTAAGGTCACCAAACCAGCCGTTGTCGGTAAGCCAATCTATTTGCTCTTGTGGCACAGCGATTTCGCTATAATTGAACTGCGTCCTGTCAATCACTGCGTACTTGCGATTTGCAGCGCGCACAACAATACACTGTTTGTCATCGTCCAACGCTTTAAAACGCCTAACAAAGTCAGTGGCTTCGTCACTTAGAAGCGCCCTGCTAGCACCCTCAAAGAACCCAAGGAACTCGTGAAAGTGTGTAAGGTAATAACGTGGCGGTAAATCTTTTCGCATGAGGTATCTTTGGCTATGAAAACACCAATAGTGTATATTTATACAGCCACGCGAATCAAATTAAATCCTCCGCGATTGGGTATCACATCTGCTGCTAATAGTGCACAGCGTGTACTTTTACACGCGTACGCGCTGTTTAGACACCCAATGAAAGAACGAAGAAAGCTGCGCATCTGCCAATAAACGCTGCAAATTGAAGTAGTGTTTGGCCAACGTCATCTCATCATAAAATCGATGTATACCGCTGTGACATTGTCTGCAAATGTAAATGCCGTCCTGAAGCTCCGCTTTGCTAAAGTGCTTTTTAAAATAGGTACGCCTGTGCATTTTTCGCGGAATAAGATGATGGTAAGTAAGGCGAGTTTCTCTATTACAGCACGGGCATTGACCAACTTTATTTGCCACAAGGTCACCTTTTTCGTCTATCACATCTATTATTTGTGCACCCAGTTTTCTGATTACTCATAAGCGTCAAATGGCAGTCTTGTCCTTTTCTCTTAAAATCAGATACAAGGGGCGTGTCTAAAAGAAAATCCACTCGTCTTTGCATTACGTAACAAATAGCATTAGTGATTACAAAGGCATTTAAATATGAGTTTAACTCGTTCCATGGGCTTTTCCTGTCCTTACTGTATGGCCCCAAATGATGTTGAAATAGATGAAATTAACGATGTTGGCCAAGTACAGGTGCTCGACTGCCAAGTGTGTTGTCAGCCCATTGAGCTTACTGCTTATCAGCACGGTGATGACATTCAGATAGAGGCAGAAAGAGAGAATGACTAAGCAGTTTACCCGCGGTGATATAGACGCCCTTGCACAGCGCTACCGCGCAAACCTAATTAATAGTTTGTCTGGTTTTAAATCGGCGACTTTGGTGGGTACAACAAACGGCGTTACAAACAATTTGGCTATAGTGAGCTCTATTGTTCATGTCGGTGCAAACCCGCCTCTCATTGGCATGATCATGCGTCCACATACCGTCACGCGAGATACGTTAAGCAATATAAAACAGCAGGGCTTTTATACGCTAAATCACGTGTCTGTTGACTGGGTCGACAAAGCCCACCAAACATCAGCCCGCTATGCGCCAGATGAAAGTGAATTTGAAGCCGTTGGGTTAACCGCGCAGATCAGTGAGTCCTTCAGTGCGCCGTATGTCAAAGAAAGTGAAATTAAAATGGGCTTAAAAGTAGCACAGCATTTTACTTTGCTTAATGAAACCGAAATGGTTATTGGCGAAATCCAGGAGCTCTACGTTCCTGAGCAAATAATAGATTCAGACGGCTATGCAGATATAGAGCAAGCGCAAACGGCCTGTATCTCAGGCCTAGACAGCTACCACAGCACACAACGAATTGCGCAATTTGCGTATGCAAAGCCCGATGTAAAGTTAACCGTGAAGTGAACTAATAAACTGTCCAGCGGTCTTACATTCAATACTTAAGGTTGTAACTCTGAAGTTTATTTAATCTGGATCAAGCGAAAATGCGACATTTCGTTCGATCTTTTTTCAAAAAGAGATAGTATTTAAACATGAAACAAAACCTGCCTCTTTGGGCAGGTTTTTGCGTTTAAGGCACTGAATAAAAAAGAATCATTATCGTTTCTATCTCTTAAGGAGAATGTTATGAAATCTGTAAATCGCCGTGACTTTTTAAAGCTTTCTGGCTCGACAGTTATCGGTCTTACATTAGGTGGTGTAGCGTTACGTGCTCAGGCTCAAGAACAATTGAGCGCTGATGACCCTACTGCAAAAGCACTGAACTACACACCGTCGTCAACTGTTGAAGGTGCAAAATGCGCAAACTGCATGTACGTGCAGGGCGCCGATGGCGAACAACACCGCCCTTGTAACATTTTCCCTAATAAGCTTGTTAACGCTGATGGCTGGTGTAGCGCTTGGGTGAAAAAGCCTGGCTAACCAATCGAAAGAAAAGACGTTCAAAAGCCCTTGAGTTAAACCAAGGGCTTTTTTCGTTTCTGTTGAGGCGAAATACGATTATGTACCCTCATTTCCCGCTAGCGAACTACGTCAATTCCGTCTTCGATACCTTTTAGCGCTGGGTTGTCAAAACGTGTAGGCAGAAGGCCAGGCTTAATGAAGAAGCCGTGTTTTGCTTCAAAGACTCTACCTATTTTTAACACGCTTTCGTCTTGCCACTTTCCACCAATAAAGCTAATTCCCACAGGAAGATCTTTCACCTGTCCAGCGGGCACTGTGAGATGCGGATATCCTGCAATTGCGGCCAAATACCCGATACCGATAAAACCGACAGGCGAATGGTCACCATATACGCCATCTATTAAAAAAGAAGGGCTGTTTGAGGGCGCAACTAGTACATCAACATTGTGCTTTGCTAACAACGTATCAATACCATTTTTGCCCGCCGTGTCTTGAATAAGGCGCAGTGCATTTTGATACTTTTCGCTGTCAATGGCTGCCGACGCGAGCGATTTTTCGAAAATGTCTTGATTGAATAACGCTAACTCGCGCTCTGTTTTGTTATTGAAATCGATAAGCTCAGACAAGTTCCTTGCAGGGAGTTCTGCCGGCGACCCCGACAAGTATTCGTTAATACTATGATGGAACTCGCTCAGCAGAACATTATAGGAGTCTGCCCAAAATGAATCTGGCTGAGAGAAGTCACTGATGTCCACCAGCGTCGCGCCCGATGCTTTAAGCTGCTTTAACGCGCTTTCATAAACAGCCAGCACATGAGGGTTATCGCCTTGGCGGTACCTAACCACACCAATACGCTTGCCTTTTAAATCTGTAGCCAGCATTGAAGATGTTGGCATAGCTGGGCGATGAGACTCAGCGTCTAGTGTAGCGTTATCGCTTGCATCAGGGCCCGCCATGATTGCCGTCATTAGCCAGGCGTCTTGAACGTTAGACGTCATTGGTCCTGCGGTGTCCTGACTGAAAGAAATAGGTACTATGTGAGTTCTGGAAAGCAAGCCCACGGTTGGTTTAAAGCCGACTACCCCGTTTATGGATGCCGGACAAATAATAGAGCCATTGGTTTCGGTGCCCACGGCAAGTGACGCGAGGCGAAGTGACATGGCAGCGCCCGAGCCCGATGACGAGCCACAAGCACTTCTTGATAGCATATGCGGGTTTCGGGTAAGCCCGCCAACTGCACTCCAGCCGCTGATAGAGGATTCAGAGCGAAAGTTTGCCCATTCAGACAAATTGGTTTTACCCAAAATAATTGCCCCTGCCGCTTTCAGTTTTTCTACGATAGGCGCATCGCGACCAGTGTCATTAGCAATAAGCGCCATTGAGCCGGCTGTGGTGGGCATCTCTTTACTTTCTATATTATCTTTTAGCAGCACGGGAATACCTGCCAGAGGGCCAAGCGTCTCGCCATTCGCTAGTCGTTTATCGATGGCCTTCGCTTCGGTCAGCGAGTTAGGGTTCAACGCTAAAACGCTATTTACCTTTTCATCTAGCCGTTCGATTCGCGCAAGATAACCGCTAACGAGCTCAGCAGATGTCGTGTCGCCACTCGCAATCGCTTGCGCCTGAACGTGAGCAGGCTTATCTAACCATTGCTCAATCTTATCTGTATGATTTGCTTGAGACACGCATGCAGTGCATAGCACGACTACGGCCAGCAAAAAACCCTGTTTCAACATAAACCTTTCCTTAACGTATGATCCTAGCGCCTGTTACTCCTTCTTATTATGCAGCGTTTGACGGCAATAGAAGGTAACGTAATGTTAGTTTCTTATACGTTGAATCAGAAATAGTTCACTGTCTAAGAATTATTTTGCCGTTTCCGCTACGGGAAGCTTATGAAGGAGGTTATCGAGCTTATATTCATCAAGCAGTAACTGATACCGCCCATCTTCAATAAATAGCCGAAGGGTGGCGTTGAACTTGGCTCTTAGCGCTGGGTCGGGGATCGCAGCACTGTAAGGCGATATAGGAAAAAGCTCATGAAAGACGGTTGCGTCTTCGGCATAAGCACTGTTTGCAGATTTGAAGTAGTTGAAAATATTTCTATCGAGAATGGCAACATCGACACTGCCGCGCATCAGCATGTCCACTTGACGATCTTGTCGTGCCATTTCTATATAGGTAGTTTGCGATGCAAGAGTTCGCCCAAAGTCCTCACCTAATACCGATTGAGCGGTTTGAAAAGCAATGACGCTTTTACCTTTCAAATCGTCGATACTGTCTATCGTCAGTTCTCTGTCTGCCCGTGTTACCACGACGTTCTGATAGATAATATATGGCTCAGATAAAATGCTTTGATCGACCGTGTGTGCAGGATTAAGGGTAAGTCCAATGTCAACTGCGTCATCTTTTAATAACCTTGCCGTACGCCCGAAAGGAACATAAATAGGCGACAATCCATATCCCATTTCAGCAAGGATCGCCCGCACCAAGTCAACTTCAAAGCCGGTGTGCTCTTGTGAAATAACGTATGGAGGCTTGTTCCAGCCTACAACCACATCTAGCTCTTTCGCGCTAAGCGGTATGATAAAACACAGTAAACAAACAGCAGATAAAAGTGCGCGCATACAACAGATGAACCAGACTATAAATTAAACGATACCCTTCTCATAATATAAACTTATATTAGAATTTCACCAGTCGACAAAAGGTTAGTTTTTCTCGAGGCTTACGTAATCAATTGAGCAGCCAAGTTTTATTGAGTACGTGAGAGCCTGTTGAAAACCAAAGTGGTTAGATTTGATCATGCCTCTGTAAGCATCGCGCTCTCATTTACTGAAAGCTTTTCGCTTGCCTGCATTTTGTTTACTGCCAAGCAAAGGTACAATAAAGCGCAAAGGTCTCAATGAACGATAACTATGGCTTGGCTACAACTTCGAATTAATACCTCCTCTGAACATGCAGAATCAATAGGCGACATGCTAACGGCCAACGGCTCACAAGCAGTGACCTATGTGGATGCGAAAGACACCCCTATGTACGAGCCCAAGCCGGGTGAAGTGTTACTGTGGCCCGATACACAAGTCGTCGGCTTATTTGAAGCTGATGCCGATATGAAAGGCATCCTTCAGCGCTTGGGTAAAGCCAAAGTCTTAGGCCCTGATTTTAAATATAAGCTTGAGCCACTTGAAGACAAAGACTGGGAGCGAGAGTGGATGGATAACTTCCATCCCATGCAATTTGGCGAGCGCTTGTGGATATGCCCAAGCTGGCGCGATGTTCCCGATCCAAACGCCGTTAACGTAATGTTAGATCCTGGGCTTGCCTTTGGTACTGGCACGCACCCTACCACAGCGCTTTGCTTGCGCTGGCTAGACGGCATAGATATGACAGATAAAACCGTTGTCGATTTTGGCTGTGGCTCTGGAATATTAGCGCTGGCTGCGTTGAAATTGGGTGCTAAACGCGTCATCGGCATTGATATCGACCCACAAGCGCTACAAGCAACAAAAGAAAATGCACGACGCAACGGCGTTGAAGACCGTTTGGATGTATACCTTCCTGAAGACCAGCCTGAGCTTGAAGCCGATGTCGTGATGGCGAACATCTTGTCAGGTCCATTACTAGAACTTCAAAGCGTGATTACAAATTACTGCAAATCAGGTGGTTTGTTAGTTCTTTCTGGCATTTTGGCGGAGCAAGTTACGCGCATAGAAGAAGCGTACGCTCAAGATATTACACTTGAACCCAGTGCCATAGATGGCGAATGGGCGAGAGTGTCGGGCAAAAAACACTAAGTTTGAGTGATAAACCGACCAGTCGGTGAAAATTACGCCCAGTTAGAATAGTGTGTTTTCGGTAAACCACCTCAAAATTGCGACGAAAATTTGTACGACAAAGAACGTCACCGCCTAATTAATTGTTAATTTTTTTCACATTACAGCCCTTTCAAATCGGGGGCTGTAAGACTTTAGTACAATATTTAAACTAAAAATCGACGTTAGCTTACTAATGTGACAGATTTTTTTCACTGTCAAGACCACGGAGTGAAATTTTGTGCGATTTTTAGCCTTTTCAAGCCTTGCGAAAACACGTACACTTAGCGCCCCGTTTTAGCCGGGTGTATATTTTCTGTGCAGTTTTAGATGGCGAGCTATACATTTTATAATGCGAATTGGACCTTACGAGTTAGAAAACAATTTGATGTTGGCCCCCATGGCTGGCGTAACAGACAGACCGTTTCGCCAACTTTGTAAGCGCTTAGGTGCAGGGCTTGTTGTTTCAGAAATGCTTTCGAGTAATCCGAAAGTTTGGAACACAGCTAAATCACAAGCGCGTATGAATCATGAGGGTGAAGAAGGCATTCGCTCTGTACAGATAGCTGGGGCTGATCCTGAGCTTATGGCTCAAGCAGCACAATTTAATGTTGAGAACGGTGCGCAAATCATCGATATCAACATGGGTTGTCCTGCTAAAAAGGTCAATAAGAAGCTGGCAGGTTCTGCATTGCTTCAATACCCAGACACAGTGGAAGCGATTATTAAAGCAGTAGTTAATGCTGTTGATGTACCCGTGACACTAAAAATTCGTACCGGCTGGAACCCAGAAAATCGCAATGGGGTAGAGATTGCCCGCATTGCAGAGCAAAACGGCATACAGTCGCTTGCTGTTCACGGCAGAACACGAGCTTGTATGTATAAAGGAGAAGCTGAATACAGCACCATACGCCAAATTAAGGCGGCAATTTCAATTCCTGTTATTGCAAATGGTGATATTACTTCTCCAGAGAAAGCACAAGAGGTGCTGAATTACACCGGTGCAGATGGCGTAATGATAGGTCGCGGCGCGCAAGGTAAACCTTGGATATTTAAGCAAATCCAACATTATCTTGAAACGGGCGAGAACCTACCAGCACCGCCGCTGTCAGAGTTATATGAACTCTTGCATGAGCACGTAGCCAATGTGCAGGACTTTTATGGCGACATAGCCGGTGTGAGAATTGCCCGTAAGCACGTGGGCTGGTATCTCGCGGAGCACGATACGGATCGTCAGTTTCGTAAAACGTTTAACGCTATCGATGATGCGAATGAGCAACTCGATGCACTAAATGCATATTTTCAAGCGCTGCAGACACGAGAAACCCGACAGATTTCTCCCGCAGCATAGTGATGACTAACTTAAGAGCAACACAGTATTATGTTCGATCAAAACGTGACTTCACCTTTTACTACTACAGTAACTACGCCTTCACAAACGCAAGCTCAAAAGCCACTGCGTGACTCTGTAAAGCAAGCGGTTAATAAGTACCTTAAGCAATTGGATAACGCAAACATCGATAACCTGTACGAAATGGTACTGGCTGAAGTTGAAGCGCCGCTGCTAGAAGAAGTCATGACTTACACACGCGGCAATCAAACCCGCGCTGCCATCATGATGGGCATCAACCGTGGCACACTTCGCAAGAAGCTTAAGCAATACGGCATGAACTAAGATTCCAAGGGCTTTGCCCACCAAAGAGCACCAATCGGTGCTCTTTTTGTTTCAACACTACAACATTAGAAACTTAAAATTTATGCAAACACCAAAACCAATTAAACGTGCTCTCCTTAGTGTCTCTGATAAAACCGGTATCCTCGATTTCGCGACAGCGCTGCATAACGCTGGCGTAGAACTTCTGTCGACGGGCGGTACTGCTAAACTTCTCGCTGACGCTGGCTTACCTGTTAAAGAAGTGTCGGATCACACAGGTCACCCAGAAATTATGGCTGGCCGCGTTAAAACCCTTCACCCGAAAATTCATGGCGGTATCCTTGGTCGTCGCGGTACCGATGAAGCAGTGATGGAAGAACACAGCATTGCACCTATCGACCTTGTGGTGGTTAACCTTTACCCGTTTGCTGCTACCGTGGCAAACGAAGACTGTACGCTAGAAGATGCGATTGAAAATATTGATATCGGTGGGCCAACGATGGTTCGCGCTGCAGCGAAAAACCATAAAGATGTCACTATTGTTGTTAATGCAGCGGACTACTCTCGCGTGCTTGCAGAAATGAACGACAACAATGGCTCGTTAACGTACAACACCCGTTTTGACCTTGCGATTAAAGCGTTTGAACATACGGCCGAATACGACGGCATGATTGCAAACTACTTTGGTGCTCGTTTAGACAGCACAGGTTGTGAAGCAGACTGTGATCACCAGCACAGCGAATTCCCACGTACCTACAACATGCAGCTTACTAAGAAGCAAGACCTTCGCTATGGCGAAAATAGCCACCAAGAAGCGGCATTCTATGTTGAAAACAATGTTCAAGAAGCGTCTGTGGCTACCGCTACTCAGCTTCAGGGTAAGGAACTGTCATTCAACAACATTGCTGACACGGATGCGGCGCTTGAGTGCGTAAAAGAATTCGAAGAGCCAGCATGTGTAATCGTTAAGCACGCTAATCCATGTGGTGTGGCCATTGGCGATGATATTTTAAGTGCCTACGACCGTGCGTTTAAAACTGACCCAACATCAGCATTTGGCGGAATTATCGCGTTTAACCGCGAGCTTGATGCGAAAACGGCGCAAGCGATTGTTGACCGTCAATTTGTGGAAGTAATTATTGCGCCGACAGTAAGCGATGAAGCGAAAGAAGTAGTAAGTGCGAAGAAAAACGTACGTCTTCTAGCATGTGGTGACTGGACTGGTCAGCTAACTGAAGGTTATGACTTTAAGCGCGTAAACGGCGGTTTATTAGTACAAGAGCGCGACTTCGGCATGGTTGAAATGGAAGACCTAGAAGTTGTGACTAAGCGTAAGCCAAGCGAAGATGAACTACGCGACCTTATGTTCTGCTGGAAGGTAGCAAAATACGTGAAGTCTAACGCGATTGTTTACTGCAAAGACGGTATGACGGTAGGCGTGGGCGCAGGCCAAATGAGCCGTGTTTACTCTGCAAAAATTGCGGGTATTAAAGCAGCTGATGAGAACCTTGAAGTTGCAGGCTCTGTAATGGCGTCTGATGCATTCTTCCCATTCCGCGACGGTATCGACGCTGCAGCTGAAGCAGGTATTAAAGCAGTAATTCAGCCAGGCGGCTCTATGCGCGACCAAGAAGTCATTGATGCCGCTGACGAGCACGGCATTGCGATGGTGTTCACGGGTATGCGCCACTTCCGTCACTAATAAGTATTTACGCAATACCTTTTAGTGCAGGCTTAGTGAGGGACACCAACACCTAAGTTAAACACGCAGTAAAGTGGCATTTAGTGGCTTTACTGTGTGTTTGTTATTTTTCCTTAACCCTTTTAAATACGCAGACTCGAGGTCATTTGCTTGGTTGTAATGAAATCTCATCGAAGCGACAGAGTTGCGAATTATTCTGCTAAGGCGTAAGTGCAAATAGGGGTTAGCTGATAGGCTTGATCTGACCCGTAGTAATTTGTAGTAATAGTGTTATGTTATTCGCCTACCCTCGACAGAAAAAGGAAATAAGAATGAAAAAGTTAGCCCAATATGTGTTAGCCGCAACCCTAGGTGTAAGTGCTACTTATGCCAGCGCAGATGCGATTTCTGATGCCGCAATGAGCGATATCCGCTCTGCTAGTGCAAAAGTACGCGATGAGTACCGTAATCCTCAGCAAACACTGCGCTTTTTTGGCCTTACCCCAGACATGACTGTGGTAGAAATCTCTCCAGGTGGTGGTTGGTACGCCGACATCCTTTATTCTGTTGTAAAAGATAACGGTAAGTATGTAGCTGCTCACTTTTACGTTGATGATGAAACCAGCGGTTACTTTAAAAAATCGGTAGAAGGCTTCAAAGAAAAAATGAAGCCGGGCATGAAGTACGAAGGTGCTGAGCTTACTGCATTCGACCCAATCAAAGCGTTAGATATTAGCGACGCAGGTAGTGCCGATATGGTGCTGACGTTTCGCAACGTACACAACTGGTATATGCGTCACGGTGACGAGGGTATCGACAATGCATTTGGCGCATTTTTCAAAGCGCTTAAGCCAGGTGGCGTACTGGGCGTAGTGGAACATGAGCTTCCTGAAAGCGCAGATGATGAAGCAATGAAGAAAAGTGGCTACATGAAGCGTTCTTACGTTGTGGCTGCCGCCGAAAAAGCAGGCTTTGTGCTTGAAGCAAGCAGCGATGTCAACGCGAACCCAATGGATACTGCCGACCACCCGAAAGGTGTGTGGACGCTACCTCCACGTTTGGCGCTAGATGATCAAGATCGCGAAAAATACATGGCGATTGGCGAGAGCAATCGCATGACGCTAAAATTCACCAAACCAAAATCATAAAATTAAACACTCAAAACGGAACAGTTAATGAACGTACTTGTAATTGGCGGCGGTGGCCGCGAACACGCGCTAGCGTTTAAAGCAGCGCGGTCTTCTGATGTTTCAACAGTATTTGTAGCACCTGGCAATGCAGGCACAGCTACAGAACCTAAGCTTGAGAACGTAGCTATCGATGTAAATGATATTGCTGGCTTGGTTTCTTTTGCTCAGGGTAACGATGTTGAGCTTACTATTGTAGGCCCAGAAGCGCCGCTAGTTGCAGGTGTTGTTGATGCGTTCACAAACGCTGGTTTAATGATTTTTGGCCCCACTCAAGCTGCCGCGCAGCTTGAGGGCTCTAAAGCTTTTACCAAAGACTTTTTGGCTCGCCACAACATTCCAACGGCCGAGTATCAAAACTTCACAGAAATTGACCCAGCTATTGCCTATGTGCGTGAGAAAGGCGCGCCGATTGTAGTAAAGGCTGACGGTCTTGCTGCGGGTAAAGGTGTTATTGTTGCGATGACCCTTGAAGAAGCGGAAGACGCTATCCGCGACATGCTGGCAGGTAACGCGTTTGGCGAAGCCGGCAGCCGCGTAGTTATTGAAGAATTCCTAGACGGTGAAGAAGCGTCGTTCATTGTCATGGTAGACGGCAAAAACGTACTTCCTTTTGCCACCAGCCAAGACCACAAGCGTGCTGCTGACGGTGACAAAGGGCCGAACACAGGCGGAATGGGTGCATATTCTCCGGCTCCGGTTGTAACGCAGGACATTCACGACCGTATTATGCAAGAAGTGATTATGCCAACAGTTAACGGCATGGCTGCTGAAGGCAACGACTACGTTGGCTTTTTATATGCTGGCCTTATGATTATGGCTGATGGCACTCCAAAGGTAATCGAATACAACTGTCGCTTTGGCGATCCGGAAACCCAGCCAATCATGCTGCGCTTAAAGTCTGACTTGGTTCCACTTTGCCAAGCAGCGTGCAAAGGCGAACTTGCTGGTAAAACGATTGAGTTTGATGAGCGCGCGTCGGTAGGTGTTGTGCTTGCCGCTGGCGGCTATCCAGGCAGCTATGATAAAGGCGACGTGATTACTGGTTTCGAAGAAGCCGCTAAGTTAGACGGAAAGGTTTTCCATGCAGGCACCGCCCTGCAAGATGGCGAAGTGGTAACCGCAGGTGGCCGCGTACTTTGCGCTACAGCTTTGGGTAACAACGTTACCGAAGCGCAGCAAAAAGCCTACGAGCTACTAAAAGCCATTCAGTTTAAAGATGTGTACTACCGCACTGATATCGCGCACCGTGCGATTGCGCGTGAAGCTGAAGCCAAGTAGCCGAAAGCCTCATAGAAAGTGCTAAATGAACGCAGCGTAATGCTGCGTTCTTACATAATTACGAAAAGCCAGGGTGTGAATTCTACGCCCCCCACTTTTACTCTTACCTACTCTTACCACTTACTTACCATGCTAACGTGCAGTAAACGCAGAAATCGTAGTTTCCCAGCTACATATCACTGCTTAACCTGATACTAACGCTCAACACAAAAGAAAACTCGCGCTCAGTACATAAGCAATAAGGTATTGAATTTCACATCGAGTCTGATTTGGTACTTGCCGATAGTACTGTATATATTATAAATCTTTAATTTACTGACCTTCTCCATATGTTGCAGCGCATACAAGAACCTGTATGGTATTAATATCAATCCGCATAGATGATTAACCACTTAGCGAGATTTAATAAGCTCAGGTAGTCTGCTTAAAAAGCG
The DNA here is from genome assembly GCF_054960505.1 of Alteromonas sp. G4i13. Lineage (NCBI taxonomy): Bacteria > Pseudomonadati > Pseudomonadota > Gammaproteobacteria > Alteromonadales > Alteromonadaceae > Alteromonas > Alteromonas sp. G4i13. The sequence goes on from NZ_JBHNYX010000032.1 coordinate 27,494, forward strand.
TATTATTTCATTCTAATAAAAGAGGTATCACCTGATGTCGAACACTAAACTTATTGCTGTGTTGCTTGTAGCAGTAGTGGCGAGTACCGCAGCGTGGTTCGCCTTTTTTGCCAAAGAATCTGCTCCAGACTTTACTGCTTATGCCGCAGGCCCTGACCGAAAAGCGGCATTTTTTGAGTATTTCACTCCTATTGTAGTCGAGGTGAACAAAGAGCTAGCCACCGATAGAGAGCAAATTCAAAGTTCTTGCGACGCGGATGAAGCAGACAATCTAGACCAGTTCCTGACAAAGTTTCGTGTTGACGATGCTGACCTTGAACAGGAGTCAGCCTGCGAGGTGTTGTTAAGGCGTGCCGACATTGTTCCTGCGTCGTTAGCAATTGCACAAGCAGCGAATGAAAGTGCATGGGGTACCTCTCGTTTTGCAAAATTAGGGAACAACTTTTTTGGTCAGTGGTGTTTCTCTAAGGGCTGCGGTATCGTTCCAAAATCGCGTGACACTAACAAAAATCATGAAGTTGCTGATTTCCGTTCGCCTGCCGACTCAGTAGAAAGCTACATGCTAAATTTAAACACCCACGATGCTTACAAACCATTGCGTAAAATTCGACAATCCTTACGTGAAGAAGACAAGGCTGTCACCGGGGTTGCGCTCAGCTATGGCTTAGGGAAGTATTCTGAGCGTGGCGATGAATATGGAAAAGAAATACGTGAGATGATCAGTTTTAATAAACTTGCAGTGCTGGACAAGTTAGATCTGAGTAAGCAGGAAGGCGAAGCCAATTAACTCAACCAGCTAGAGCGTGACGAGCTCTGTAGCACATTTATTTATCGCCAAATGGCATGGCTTTTAGTCAAGGTGAGTGATTGCAGGTTAAAAGGAGTGGCATTTCTGCGACTCCTTCCAATTACGCGCGGCAAGTCAATCAATTAAAGTAGCGACAAATTATGGTTCACTACTTTGTCAGCTTCACCTTTCCAAACACCGATGCATCTTTATACCCCAAGTTTTTATCGCCGTTTACTGGGGTGATCTCATGAGAGCCTAAAAAGTGCTCTCTGTCGCCACCATCCGCATCGCAATAGGCAAGCATAAAGCCCAGTGTCATACCTTCTTTTAAGGTAACTGGCGAATTATCTTTTCCGTGTTGATAGCTATCATCAAATACACGTACCGCTGCTTCCCAATGAATCTTATGCGGCGCCGATATATCTCGCTGCCATTTGTTCTCTACGTGATCATTGTAGAGTTGTGGTACAGCCTCTCCTGCTTCGTTTGGACCTATATCAATAACCTGATTATCTAGCGCCAAGTGATAGGCAAACGCATTGTAATTATTAAGGTGATCGCCACCAGAGGCATCCGCATCAATGAAAATCTCTAAACAGTCATCGTCCCAATAACGTTCAAGGGGATTGGCATAGGTATCTGAAAGGTGATCGTCTTGTATTTCTGCCAACAGATACAGCGCATCCTTGTTCCATCGCAGTTTATATCGACCAGAAAAATCACCGGACTCAGGAGCTGAGCCCCACATAAGAGCCGTCATTTCATGCCAGTCGCCCTCTTCCCATGCCGCATCGTTGGCTACGCCATCTATAACAGGTGGCGTTGATGAAAAAAGTACGCTGTCAGACTTAGCTTGTGCTGTGGGCACAGACATAGCCACAAGCAGTGCCGAGGTTAGTGCTGCCCCTAAATGTTTTGTACTTTTCAATTGGATACGCTCTTTATTTGCTTATTTGTATTTTAAACTACCATGTTTTGACCCCATCCGCGCTTGAAAATAGCGCCAAACACCCTCTTCTTTTTTAGAAGCATTACCAATTTGCAACGGTAATTGGTATAAAAAGGACATTCGTTCCCTCACTACTATGGCTATGTCATTTCAAAACGCGTGCTATCACATCCTTGCGCCTGCTAGCGAGGCTCACGAGTACAAAAAGCTCAGCAAAATATTTGATGTATTTCTCATCGCGTTAATTATTGTAAATGTTGTCGCTATGATGCTGGAAACAGTGCCGGGTATCCCTGCCATTTGGCAGTACGAACTTCATATAATCGAAGTGGTTTCAGTACTGATATTTACCGTTGAGTACTTTCTTCGTTTATACGGCAGCGCATCGGCCCCAAACCGCCCTAATCACGAACGTACAACGACATGGCAAAAGCGCTGGTCCTATTTGAAAAGTCCCATGGCGCTCGTCGACCTAATGGCAATTCTGCCTTTTTACTTAAGCGTTTTCGTGGCGTTCGATTTACGTATTTTGCGAATATTTCGGGTAATGCGAATTCTAAAAATCGGGCGCTATTCACGCTCTATGCAAACTCTCATTACCGTATTGCGCAACGAGTCTCACAGCCTTATTGCGGCATTAAGCGTACTTTTGTTGTTCACGATTATTGCCGCCACCTGTATTTACTACATTGAACATGCTGCTCAGCCGGATGTTTTTAGCAGTATTCCCGCTTCATTGTGGTGGGCACTCGTCACGCTGACCACAGTGGGCTATGGTGACGCCGTTCCTATAACTGCATTGGGTAAAATATTTGGCGGCCTCATAACTATTATGGGTATCTGTTTTTACGCCTTACCAGCGGGTATTTTATCTTCTAGCTACACGTCACAGATGCAGCTAAAACGCAATAGGTTTAAAAACACAGTAAGAAGCGTTTTGGACGACGGAAAGTTGAGTGAGCACGATGTGCATCACCTAGAACATGTTCGCGCACTTCTTGATTTAGATGAAGAAGAGGCAAAGCTAATTGTGCGCCTATTGCAGCACCATCACAAACGGCTAGATGATTGATTATACGCAGGCTGGAGCGAAAGCAACTTCTAAGAATCGAGTAATAAGCGCTTATACCTCCCCTTGATTCTTAGCTCACATCAGCTTATAACTAGTACCCGTCATTTCCAAAAAGAATTCCTATGTCTGTCAAACACCCTATTATTGCTATAACAGGTTCTTCTGGCGCGGGTACTACTACCACGACCAACGCTATACGCCATATTTTCAGGAACTTAAGTGTTAATGCTGCGGTTGTAGGAGGCGATAGTTTTCACCGTTTTACCCGCCCGGAAATGGAAGTGGAAATTCGCAAAGCCCAAGAGCAAGGCAGGCATATCAGCTACTTTGGCCCTAAAGCCAACGACTTTGAGCTACTGGAATCCCTGTTTAGGGAATACGGCAGCTCGGGTACAGGACAGTTTAGACAATACCTTCACACATTCGATGAAGCCGTGCCTTTTAATCAAATGCCCGGCACCTTTACACCTTGGCAAGATTTACCCAAAAACACTGACTTGCTGTTCTATGAAGGTTTACATGGCGGTGTAAAAACGGAAGAAAATGACGTAGCAAAACATGTAGATTTACTGGTCGGCATGGTGCCGATCGTAAACTTAGAATGGATCCAAAAGATTGTACGCGACACCACTGACCGAGGACATTCTCGTGAAGCGGTAATGAGCAGCATAGTGCGAGGACTGGACGACTATTTCCACTACATCACGCCACAATTTTCACGCACCCACGTTAACTTCCAGCGCGTACCAACCGTTGATACCTCCAACCCCTTCAGTGCACGGGAAATTCCAACCCAAGATGAAAGCTTTGTGGTTGTGCGCTTTAGACGGGAAATGAAGACTGTGGACTACCCCTACCTACTTCAAATGATCGACGGCGCGTTTATGTCTCGCATCAACACCTTGGTTGTACCCGGCGGAAAGATGGGCTTAGCCATGGAGCTCATTTTAACTCCGCTCCTTGAAGACATCTTAAATAAAAAGCGTAGAGCTGGTCATCAGATGGATTGGTTGAGCAGCGACGAGTGAGCCCAATATACATCGCTTCTATAGGCATATATTTAAAACAGTAAGTCGTAATGGCTCATGCCCTGCGTCAATCTAGGTTCTATTCGGAAACTTTCTTGATTTAGTTTCTTGATTTAGTTTCTCGACCTAGTTTTTGACACAGCAGGCTCCTATTATGACCACAATTAAAAGCCAACAAATTTGGGTAGACCAGCAAAACCTTGCCAACACTAACGTTGTTACCCGCGATATAAACATCAGCGACTTACAGCAAGACGAAGTATTGCTTGAGACAGACAGCTTTGGCTTTTCTGCCAACAACATCACCTATGCTGCACTGGGTTTTAAAATGGGCTATTGGGGCTTTTTCCCTGCAAAGAGTGATAATGACGTTGATGAAGCACATGGCTTCGGTATTGTGCCCGTTTGGGGCTTTGCTACCGTTAAGGCATCTTGTCATAGCGATATCAAAGTAGGTGAAAAGGTGTTCGGCTACCTGCCTATGGCTAGCCATTGGGTGATAAAAGCTGGCAAAGTTGCCCCTCACGGCTTTTCAGACATCCACGAAAAACGGAAAAGCATTAGCCCTGTTTACGATCAATATCTTCGCTGTGCCGCCGACCCCGGCTACGACAAAAACCGCGAAGCATGGCAGCTTAATTTTAGACCCCTTTATATGACTTCGTTTGTGCTCGATGACTATGTGGCAGAGAAAGCAAACAATGAAACCTTACTGTTGTCGAGCGCTTCGAGTAAAACCGCACTGGGTACAGCGCAACTACTTAAAGACCAAAAGGCCTCTCGAAACGCAAGCTACAAGGTGGTTGGGCTAACCTCGAAACAAAACGTGGATTTGGTAAAAGCGACCGGCTGCTACGATGAAGTGTATAGTTATGACGAACTCTCAGCCCTAAGTAGCGAAGGCAATAGCAGTAAAAGCAGCGATGCGCGCTACTGGCTGCTTGATTTCGCTGCCAACGGTACGTTGATTAATGACCTTACCAAGCAGCTTGGCGACAGCCTGAGCGACGTTACACTCATTGGTGCGACAGATTGGAAAGCCCGAGAGAAGCCCAACCCCAAACTGCTCAATGCAGAGATATTCTTCGCGCCAGCTCGCGTGAAACTGCGCCAACATGAATGGGGGCACGAGGCCTTTTTGGCAAAATACGCCAGTGCATGGAAACGCTTCGCAGAGAAAATGAGCGATCAGTTTTATGAGCAATCGCACCGCGGAGCTGATGCTATAACGCAGTTATATTTAGAAACGCTTAATGGCTCGGCGCAAACAAAAGCCCTTAACGTCGTCACTTTTGATTAGCGCCTCTTAAGGATTACAACTTGAACTGCTGGTGTGTTGTTGCACTGCCTACGTTATAACGCTTCTCACCAATACGTAGTTCACTATAAGCTCAGTGGGGAGAAAAGCGTAATGGCTGCCTCCTCGTTGGAGTCTGCTGGGCTTTTACTAGACCTTGCTGGCTCTTTCTGGAACTTTCTTTACATGCAAGTTCGACAGGCCTAGACACTATTTGTAACAAACATCCCCAGCCTTTTACGCTTTTCTCGCTTTTGTATTTCACATCTTGTGGTTATAGTGAAACAAAAGTAAAACGAAAGGTATGAGTATGGGTCAGGAAACCTCTAAAATTCTCGTTGTTGATGATGACATGCGTCTGCGCAGCCTATTAGAGCGCTATTTGCTTGAGCAGGGCTATCAAGTTCGCAGTGCGGCTAACGCAGAACAAATGGACAGACTGCTTGAGCGCGAGAATTTTCATTTAATGGTTTTGGACCTTATGCTACCTGGCGAAGACGGCTTGTCTATTTGCCGCCGATTGCGCCAGCAAGAAAACGACATGCCCATTATTATGCTTACTGCAAAAGGCGATGAAGTTGACCGCATTATCGGCCTTGAAATGGGTGCAGACGATTATTTGCCTAAACCATTTAACCCACGCGAGCTACTAGCACGCGCTAAAGCGGTATTGCGCAGACGCAGCAGCGAAGCGCCGGGCGCGCCGTCTAAAGATGTGCAAATTGTGGAATTTGGCAATTACAAACTGAACCTTGCCACCCGAGAAATGACAGCTGGCGATACACCTTTAACCCTGACAAGCGGTGAGTTTGCGGTATTGAAATCTCTGGTTACTCACCCACGTGAGCCTTTGTCACGAGACAAACTGATGAACCTAGCGCGTGGTCGCGACTACAGCGCATTAGAGCGCAGTATTGACGTTCAGGTTTCACGCTTACGAAGAATGCTTGAAGAAGACCCTGCCAACCCTCGTTATATACAAACTGTATGGGGATTGGGCTACGTATTCGTGCCTGATGGCGAACAAGTTTAGCACCTATGACTGATACGGCGGGCTCTTCCGTCTTGGCCTGTGCGCAAGTGAAGTATGTTTACTCATGACCCCTAATTATGCGTTTACCTACTGCCATTCCAAACTCTGGCTTATGATTCAAAGCGACGGCATGTTATGCGTTTAATTCCCAAAAGTGCATTTGGCCAAACCGTCATGCTTATTGGCGTGCTGTTGCTTATTAATCAGATTGTGTCCTACATCTCTGTCACCTATTACTTTATTCAGCCCAGCTACCAACAAATTAACAGCTTATTGGCCACCCAAGTAAAATCTGTGCTCGCCAACGACTTGTTGGTGACTAACCAAGAAACCCGCGACCGCTATTTTCAAAAAACCCAGGTACAGGTCTTTGACGAAAGCGTTGCCAAACAGAATGGATTAGAGAGCGCCGTATACTATAGCTATATTTCTTCTCAGGTTAGCGAGCAGCTCCGGCAGCTTGCAGATGTGCGCATTAGCACCACCACGCAGGCCAGTGACGAAAATGCGCCATACATTGTTTGGATATCCCTGAACCGCTACCCAGATACGTGGATCTCTATTCCTATTTCAGGACTTAACGAAGCGAATATATCCCCTCTTACTATGTACTTGATGGTAATTGGTATATTAAGTGTGGCCGGAGGCTGGTTGTTTGTAAGACGCATGACTCGCCCGTTGTCAGCCCTGCAAAAAGCTGCAATAGCGGTGGGTAAAGGCGAGCACCCGGCGCCGCTTCGCGAACAAGGCAGCACCGAAATGATTCAGGTTACCCGGGCGTTTAACCGCATGAATCAAGGTATTAAGCAGCTTGAGAATGACCGAAATATCATGACAGCAGGTATTTCTCACGACTTGCGCACACCGCTTACCCGTATTCGCCTTGCCTCAGAAATGCTGCCAGAAGATCAAGACTGGATTAAAGATGGCATTGTAAATGACATAGAAGACATGAATGCCATCATCGACCAGTTCATTGACTATGCGCGCTACGACACCGAAGAAGTCACTCAAGAAACTGATTTAAACGCGATTATTGCAGAGCTGGTACAAGCCAGACATTTAGACGACAAGCACCACATCGAACTCAAACTCAACGCCATTCCTCCGCTGTCACTTCGGCGAATTGCAATGAAACGCGTGATCGACAACCTCATCGAAAATGCTTTCAAGTACGGCTCGGACGATATTGCAATTAGCAGCTTTTACAATCGCCACGAAAAGCGCGTGTATTGCAAAGTACGCGACTTTGGCCCGGGAATACCGGAAGCGGAGCTCGACGGTGTATTCATGCCGTTTGCACAAGGCGACAAAGCCCGCAATTCGTCAGGTTCAGGCCTTGGCCTTGCCATAATAAGGCGAATTGTAGAAGCTCACGATGGTGAGGTGACGTTGCGAAATCATCCTCAGCAGGGCTTGGTCGCAGAGTTTTATTTACCCTATCAAACCCATTAAGCCCAAAAACACTACACGGATTGGTATTAGCTTCGGCGGTACTTAATTTTTCGGCTGTATCCATAAGATGCCAGCCACAGCACGCAGCCGCCAAGGGGAATTACCCAAAACGCCGTAGTAAGTGGCGCGAAGTTCGCCCATAGTCCGGTAGAAAACGATGCCACTTGTACGCCAGTAGAGTTACCGATAATAGAAATACCAGAAAGTACAGGGCCGTTGTCACTGTCGATATTCATTGCCGCAGAAAGTGCTAACGGGAAGAGCCCACCTAGCCCTAAACCAAGCAGTAAGTTACCAGCGCCAATCCCATAAAATGAAGGCATTAGTTTCAGTGCAAATACACCCGCAAGCGAGGCTGTTGCCATGATTACAATCATGCGGTGTACCGATACGAATCGCAGTAAAAAAGGGAAGGTAAGACGACTAATCACCATGCCAGCGGTAAAAAATGCCAGTAAGTTTCTCGACTGTTCGCCGGTAAAGCCTAAGCCGTTTTGCGCATAGCTCACAAACCAGTTCGCGTTACCGAACTCTACGGCACCATAGCCAAAGGTAAGCAAAGTTAGAAATATGAAAACAGGCTGCTTAATAATGACCCCAAATGCCAAGGTCTTTTTAGGCGCTTTAGGCTGACCTTTAAGTACTTTTGCCTGAGAGCGCGCCGCAATAAATGCATAGCACGAAAGCACAACCATAACGCCTGCCAACACCTGAATAGGTAAACGCCAGTTGTGCTCAACAAGGTATAACAGTGTTACAAAGAACGACGCCGCAAACGTACCTAAACTGAACATAAAGTCCATTAAGCCCATCATAGTAAAACGCTTTTCTGCGTACATTCGTGCAATAAGCGTGTGGCCAATAGTAAATATTGTTGAGCTCACCACACCGATTAATACCGCTAACACCAAAAACCACTGCCAAGCGGTAAGTACTGACACAAGCAGCAACAGCGTCGTATTCATACTGAATAACGTGGCTAATAGCGGCATATACTCAAAGCGACTGGCATACTTGCCACCAATCACAGCGCCTAACATCATGCCCACAGAGAAGAGCGAAAAAAGTGCGCCACTGACTACTTCAGACATTTGCAAATCGGCTGCAATATCTGGCAGTAATATTCCCCACAAGAGAAACAATTTACCAATTAGAAAAAAACCAGCGAAAATAACGATGGTGGCAGGAAGTCGGCTCATTTGGGCTCCATGGCTGATATCAGTAGAAAGACATCCGATTTAGGCGTGAGGGCACAGCGTAGTTATGCCCTTGACCACAAAGTGAACCTTTTGAGGGCGCTGACCTTTACTGTGCAAGAAAGAACAGCAGCCCTTAATTATCACATAATCACTACCTTTACAGATTGCTGATAATCGCAAGAAATTGCAAGTGAAAGCGTTTTCCCTTTTTCATCCCACATTACAGGCACGCTCCTGCCATCAAGTGAAACACTCTGTGGTTTTTCGCTTAAACCGTGCACGACGTAAGTGATGTCTCGCTGCTTAGGCATACCTATATAGCTGCCTTCACTATCAAGCGTCAGGGTTAATGCGGCCTTATCGTCTACTGATGCATTAAGAAGTAGCTTTGTATATAAGCCTTTTTTGACAGACGCTGGATTTTTGCCGTCATCCTCGTAATAAGTATATGAAGATGAATTTACTGAATTGTCATGCCAGTAGTGCATTTCCATTTTACGTGCATCAAACTGCTCTGTGCGGCTAAGCCCTTTAGTCATTGGCATAAAGCTTCCCGCCTTTACCCACACTGGGAAATTATCTTGGCTCAGCGGGTAGTTAACGGTTTGACCACCTTGGTATTTCGTATCAGAGAAAAAATCAAACCATACGCCTTCAGGCAACTTGGTCGGCCACACCGTTTGGTTAGCGCTAGTCACAGGCGAAACTAACAAGCCATCGCCCCACAGATAACTGTCTGCATTTTCAAACCAATCGCTTTCACCGTACGCCATAGCTACCGGGCGCATTAATGGCGTGCCGTAAAGCGCATTTTCAAAGGCCAATGAATAGTTATAAGGCAGCATGTCATAGCGAAGTTGGATAAACTTGCGCGCAATAGACTTTACGGGATCGGCGTGGAAAATTGGCTCCGGCGCAATATTATCTTGAGCGTGGGGCCTAAATACCGGTGAAAAGGTACCGAACTGAAGCCATCTTGTATAAAGCTCGGGATCAAAGGTTTCGCCTCCAGCAAACCCACCTAAGTCGGAATGGGTATACGCCATTCCAAAAACACTCATTTGAAGTGCCAACTCTACCTGAGGTTTAAGTCCGCCCCAGCTTCGACTCACATCGCCTGTCCACGGCACCATTCCGTACCGTTGACTGCCCAAAAATCCTGAACGCATCAGCACAAAGGGGCGCGTATCAGGCTGAAGCTCTGTTAAGTTGTTATATACGGTTTTCGCCCACTGATGACCGTAGGCATTGTGCACTTCTGCGCCGCTTACTTTTGTAGACTGCCACATGTGCTGAATATCATCAGGGTGCACTTCTGGCTCACCCAGGTCGCCCCACCAGCCGGCAACACCCTGTGCAGCAAGCTTTTCATAATATTGCCAAAACCAATCTTGACCCGCTTCACTGAACACATCGACAAGGCCGGTATTGCCAAAATAGAAATCGAAGGTATACGGCGCACCATCATCGTTTTGAGCAAGGGCATTATTGGCAACGGCACTATTCCATTGCTTTGACGTCGTAAGAATAAAAGGCTCTGTTATAAGCACGGTTTTCACATCTTGTGCGCGCAGATCGCTAATCATTTTCTCAGGCTCAGGGAAAGCGGCGGTGTCCCAGCTTAAGTTCCCCATGTGCCCTTTAATGTCTTTGCCAAACCAATATAAATCAAGTACTACGGCATCAACGGGAATATCTTGCGTGTTAAAGGCATCGACAATATCCATCACTTCATTTTGTGATTTATAGCCAAATCGAGACGCAAAGTTACCGAGTAGCCAGCGTGGAGGAAGCGGCTGTTTTCCCGTTACTGCAACGGTAGACCTTACTGTATCTTCTAAATTTTCACCCAACACCATGATGTAGCTTGCACGGCCGCCTTGTGCCTTAAATAGCAACTCGTCGCTGTTCGTTTTGCCAATATCTAGCTCACCAGAAGCGGTGTTATCGAACAATACGCTGTAATTTTTTGACGACATCACGGCCGACAGCCCAAAATACATTTGGTTTGACGATGTGGTGTAACCATAGTGTGCTTTGTTATATAGCGGCATGCTATGACCACGACGATCCATACCTAAAACGCGCTGGCCGCCACCGTAGAGTTTTTCGTTTTCATCTAACGCAAACGACAGGCTGACGCCGTCACTGGAAATACTTAGTCCGCCTTGCTCTTTCGCGACAATTTTGCCGTTAATAGAATAGCTGATAGCGTGCGTCGCCTTATCAACATGCGCTGCAATATTATTGAGTTTTAAGATTAGGGTTGTCGCAGTTTCAACTAGCTCTACATCATTAACTGTTTTGTTTGTAACATCAGTCAACGCGGGCTCGGGAAGCGCCATAGACGGTAGATTTGCGTAAGGCGTGCCATTATCATCAGTAAGATACGTTACTTGAAAGCCACTATCGTGCAACGCGCTTATCGTGAAGTCATTGGTATCCGTATCAATATTTAGCGTTGCTTTTTCGAGTGTCGCTGTTTGAACTTCGGCTACCGTATTTACCGAGAAAAATGCCAAACCAGCACATGCTAGTGCTATACGCTGTTTCCTGTCTATCATGCTCAAAACCTTTTTTATGCTTCTTAGCGAACCGCACTTAATTAACGAGCGCGCTTAATTAAAGCCTACTTGTGTACGGTGAATGATAGCCAGTGCATTGCTCAACTTAAATAAACATACGTATTCATAATGTTAAATTTGTTAACAACAACACAAAAAAAGCCCGCAACACGGTGCGGGCAAAACATCAATCACGTTGAGTGTGATGAACGTTGGGAAGGGGCAAACCGAGTGTTAGTTACCCGGCCCGGCTTTAACGATAGCGTCGCTAACGTCGTATTTTTCAAAGTTCTGTTTAAAGTCGTTGACTAAGTTAGCGGCGTATTCGTTGTACTTCTCTTTGTCTGCCCACGTGTTTTGTGGCACAAGCAAATTGCTGTCTACACCGTCTATTGCCACTGGCACATCTAGGTTTAACGCGTCAATGTGCTGGGTTTCAACATCAGCCAAATTGCCCGATACAATTGCGTCGATGATGGCGCGCGTAGTAGGGATATCAAAACGGCTACCTGTGCCGTAAGGGCCGCCTGTCCAACCGGTATTAACCAAGTAAACCTTAGCGCCAAACGCTTTAACACGCTTAATCAGAAGCTCTGCATACACGCCTGCTGGACGTGGGAAGAAAGGCGCACCAAAACACGTTGAGAAGGTTGATTCAATATCGCTAGTAGAGCCAATTTCAGTAGAGCCTACTTTCGCTGTGTAACCGCTTAGGAAGTGATACGCCGCAGCTTCTTCACTTAACACTGAAACAGGAGGCAATACGCCACTTACGTCACAGGTCAAAAATACAACCGAGCGAGGCTCGCCGCCTCGGTTTTCAGCAACGCGCTTTTCAATGTGTGAAAGCGGATAGGCCGCACGTGAGTTTTGGGTTAACGACGTGTCGGTATAGTCCGGCGTGCGTGTTTCATCAAGCACTACGTTTTCTAGGATGGTACCAAACTTGATAGCATTCCAAATTACTGGCTCGTTCTTTTGAGATAGGTCGATACATTTAGCGTAGCAACCGCCTTCAATATTAAATACGCTACCTGGTGCCCAGCCGTGCTCGTCATCACCAATCAAGAAACGCTTAGGATCGGCTGAAAGTGTTGTTTTGCCAGTACCTGAAAGACCAAAGAACAAGGTCACATCGCCTTCTTCACCCACGTTGGCTGAACAGTGCATAGGTAGCACGTCTTTTGCCGGAAGCAGGAAGTTTTGCACTGAGAACATGGCTTTTTTCATTTCACCCGCGTAACGCATGCCCGCAAGCAATACGCGTTTTTTCGCGAAGTTGATGATAACTGTGCCGTCGCTGTTTGTACCGTCACGCTCTGGCTCACAGGTGAAACCAGGTACATTCAGAATTTGCCAAGGCTGGTCGCCTTTAACATTCCACTGCTCTGGGATAATAAAAAGGTTACGAGCAAAAACATGCTGCCACGCAGTTTGCGTTCTTACTTCTAGCCACAAGGCATGTTCAGGGTCTGAGCCCACTTGAAGGTGTGAAAGAAAGTGTTCTTGGGTAGACAGGTAAGCTTCAACGCGATCCCACAGCGCATCGAATTTATCAGAATCAAAAGGCTTGTTTACCTTGCCCCAATCAATGTCGTTTTCTGTCGTAGGCTCTTTAACGATGAATCTATCGTTTGGAGAGCGACCTGTACGTTTTCCGGTTTCAACGACTAGCGCACCGTTTTTATCGAGGACACCTTCGCCGCGCTTTACGGCGCGCTCGATAAGTTCTGCATTTGGCAGGTCGGTGAGTGGCGTTACTTTCAGATCCGTTTGAATTGAGGCTGCTGCGGTCATGGCTGTTACCCTATATGTAATTTTTCAAAAGCACTTTCAAAAAAGTATCACCTCTTAGAGTGTAATGTAAACAAGGCCTAGCAAGCATTTATAAAACACATACTCACTATTTCTTACAACGGAATTTCATAAATATTGTAAATTAATTACAAGGAAAGCCTTTTCCTTGGATATAAATGCAAAAATAAGGCGTAGAAAACCTATATTGATCGATGAATTTCAAAATAAAACATGACAGTTTTCTTTCGAAAGAAGAGATGAAAACTTTCACTAGTACAGGAATAAAAGAAAGATTGAACTGTGTAGAAAAGTTAAACACTTACAGATGAGCAATTTTTAACCACAAGTGAAGTGTTGAACAAACCCGTCGATGTATGTTTTGAGGAGCTCAGATACAAAAAAGCACCTTCGAATGAAGGCACTTTAATAAAGCAGTAAATATGTAGTTACTGATTTGAAGACGGTGCGTCGAAGTTGCCGCTGTGAATGGCCTCTACGTCGATACTATCGAAGCAATATTCGGTATGACAATACTGACAATTCATTTTGATCGCGCCTTCTTCAGCAATAATTGCATGAAGTTCAGACTTCTCAACATGACGAAGTGCTTCTGCGCTGCGCTCCTTTGAGCATGAGCAAGCGAAGGTTACGTCTTTAGCTGGGTACACTTCCACATCTTCTTGGTGGTAAAGACGATATAAAATGTCTTCAACCGACAAAGAAAACATCTCTTCTTTGGTCAATGTTTGAGTAAGCTTAGTGATATGAGCAAACTCATTGGCTTGCGACACATCGGTAGCGCTGGCATCGGTAGGTAATACCTGAAGCAACACACCCGACGCTTTTGCGTGTTCTGGATCGCTTAGATCTGTCATCAAGTGAACGCTAGTTGCTAGCTGCTCTGACTGAGTAAAGTAACTCTCAATACATTCTGAAAGTGAAGGTTTATCCAATGCTACAACGCCCTGGTAACGTTCGCCTTCATCTGGAGTGATAGTAATGACCAATACCGCCTGAGACAAAAGCTCTGAGAACGTTTCAGGTAATGTTTCTAATGTCTCGTCCCAGCGAGCTACACCGCGAAGCGTTTGTTCGTGAGTGGCGTTTAATACCGCGTAACTTACCGGGCCTTTACTTTGAATTTGAAGTGAAATTTCACCTTTAAACTTAAGCGTTGCCGTTAACAATGACGTCGCTGCCGCCATTTCACTTAACAATGTTTGAATTTGCACAGGGTATTCATAGCTGTGCACAATTTGCGTTAAGCTCTCATCAAGACGAACTAATTCGCCACGGACGTTAGCTTGGGTAAATAAGAAGCGGTGTAATTTATCGAAATCGCTCATAAGTAATCCTGTTGAGCAGCTCACTATTGCTGCTTAAATTTAATAATCTGTCGTCGCTGCTTTTTATCAGGTCTATGATCTGGTTTAGGGCTGTGAAATGCGTTCATTTTGCGCGCAGCTTGGTTTTCTTCACGTTTTGTTACACTTTCAACCGTCTCTTCGAACAGCGCTTGCGCCAAAGGCGCGCTCAATCGCTTGTCGCTTAAGCCTAGCACCTTAATTTCACGATTATCCCATCCTGAGGGAACTTTAATCATGGCGCCAAGCTCTACATGCTTGCCAGGTTTGGCTCTTTGCCCGTTGTACTGGACTTTTCCCGACTGCACCATGTCTCTTGCTATTGCGCGGGTCTTAAAGAACCTTGCAGCCCATAGCCACTTGTCCAGCCTGACATTTTGTGTTGTATTGTTGCTATCCGATTGGCTCATGTAATATTTTCGTAATGGTGTGGCTTTAGTGTTGTGACCCTCACCTTTACTAGGCTATTATGGGTTTGCTAAAGCGCGGTTAACCAAAAATTCACTATATTATAATAAAGCAGTACCATCAGTGGCAGCATGACATTCAATAAACCCAACCCACAATCTCTGGTTGTTTATCTGAACCAGCATCAAAAACAGCTACATACCATCGTAGTGGTTCTGCTCAGCCTGTATTTAATTGCATTTGCTGCCAAACTCGTGTGGCGAATTATACCCGAACCTCAACTATCTGCGACACCCACAGTAAGCCGTGCTCCGGTTATTTCTTCGTCGTCAGGCCAAAATGGGGTCAACATTGCCAAAATACAACAGTTGAATCTGTTTGGTAATGCAGCGGCTAAACCCGCGGAACCGGTAGCCGAAGTTACTGACGCGCCAGAGACACGCTTAAATTTGACCCTGACCGGCGTTGTTGCCAGTTCAGAGCAGGAAGCGGGCACCGCTATTATAGAAAATCGCGGCAGCCAAGCAGTATATGGTTTAGGTGAAAAGATTGAAGACACCAACGCCACGTTGCAAAAGGTGTATAACGATCGCGTTATTATTAAGAACGGGGTAAGAAACGAAACCCTGATGCTTGACGGAATTGATTACGATGAAGCTAATCGTCGCCGTGAAATGCAAGCGAGAAACCGACCTGAGCCGCAGGAAGAGGAAGAAGATACAGTTGAGCTTAGCGAAGAAGCGCTAGAAGCAACCGCTGCTCTGCGAGAACGCCCCGCTAACTTCACAGACTTTATTTCAATATCGCCAAAAACCGAAGAAGGCCAGCTTATTGGTTATCAAGTAAGTCCTGGCAAAGAACCTGAATTATTTAAATCGGCAGGGCTTCAGGCTGGCGATGTCATTACACAAATTAACGGGCTAGACCTTACCGACTTGCAGCAATCGCAAGAGGCACTGTCTGAGCTACGCAATGCACAAACAATAGAATTAACGATTATTCGAGATGGCAGCTTAACCACGCTTTACCTAGATTTACCCGAGTCTTAATACCACTAACGGTAGCAGCGCTATATTGTCGCTAGGTAAGCAAAATAACAATTAAAGCAAATCGGTCATCGACAAGTTAGGAAATGAAGGACGTTAGAATGAAAAGGCGCACTAGCCAAAAACTATTATCTCGCTTGAGCACAGCCATGTGCACGGCGCTTCTGTGTTTCTCGGTGACAGCCGCTGAGTACATGCCTAATTTCAAAGATACCGACATTAACGAGTTCATTAATATCGTTGGTAAAAATCTAGAGCGCACTATTATTGTCGACCCCAACGTACGTGGGAAAATAAGCGTACGCAGCTACGACATGCTCGATGAAGATCAGTATTACCAGTTTTTCCTAAACGTACTTCAAGTGTATGACTTCGCCGTTGTAGAAATGCCTAGCGGTATTTTGAAAGTGGTTCGCTCTAAAGACGCCAAAACATCGAACATTCCAGTAGTGGAAGGCGCTAACCGCGACGGCGACGAAATGATCACTCGCGTTGTTCCTGTGTATAACGTACCGGTACGTGAACTTGCGCCTATTTTACGCCAGCTAAATGACCAAGCGGGCGGCGGTAACGTAGTTAGCCACGACCCATCAAATGTGATGATGCTAACCGGCCGTGCAGCGGTAGTGAACCGACTGGTAGAAATTATCGAGCGCGTGGACCGTGCCGGTGACGAAGAAGTTGAAATCGTTAAACTTCGCTATGCGTCAGCATCAGAAATGGTGCGCATTATTGACAGTATTAATAAGTCACAAGGTAAAGCCAATACTGGTACTAAGTCTGAGCCTCGCGTAGTGGCAGACGACAGAACTAACTCAGTTATTGTAAGCGGTGATATTAAAGCGCGTCAGCGTCTTATTAACCTTATTCAGCGCATGGACCAAGAGCTTGAGTCAAACGGCAATACCCGCGTGCTGTTTCTTAACTACGCTAAAGCGGAAGATTTAGTAAAAGTATTACAGGGCGTATCTGCAAGCATTCAAGCTGAAGAGCAAGGTGGTGGCACTACGTCACGTCGAGCTGGCTCTAACCGTGAAATCAGCATTGATGCGCACGAAGATTCTAATGCCATTGTTATTACCGCAGAGCCGGACATGATGCGCTCATTAGAAGAGGTTGTACGTCAACTTGATATTCGCCGTGCACAGGTACAAGTTGAAGCCATTATCGTTGAAGTTTTTGAAGGCGACGGCAACACATTAGGTGTGCAATGGGTGTCAGAAGAGGGCGGTGGTACACAGTTCAATAATGGTGTTATAGGCGTCGGTTCATTAGCTGTGGCACTACGACAGGCCGAAGATAGAGAGACCACGCAAACCAACATCACTGCCAACGGTGAAGTGGTAGAAACAACGGACACGATAGAAGGCGACTTCACTGCTCTTGCAAGCTTACTTGGCGGTGCAAACGGCCTGATTGCGGGCGTTATCGAAAATGGCTGGGGTGCTGTGGTACAAGCGGTCAGCACAGATACCAATTCAAATATTCTTGCCACACCTCACCTAACTACCATGGATAACGAAGAAGCGTTTTTCATTGTTGGTCAAGAGGTACCTATTATTACGGGTACCACAACAGGCGCGAACAACTCTAATCCTTTCCAAACGGTCGACCGACAAGAGGTAGGCATCAAACTTAAAGTGACGCCACAAATCAATGAAGGCGATGCGGTACAATTGCTTATTGAACAGGAAGTGTCTAGCGTGAGCGGCGCAACGTCAGTAGATATTTCAATTAACAAGCGTGAAATTAAGACCACGGTTATTGTTGATGATGGCGGTACTATTGTTCTTGGCGGCCTTATCGACGAAGACGTTCAAGAGAGTGAATCTAAGGTACCACTACTGGGTGATATTCCAATTCTAGGCCATTTATTCAAATCTACATCAACCAGCAAGCGTAAGCGTAACTTGATGGTGTTCTTGAAACCGACCATTGTCCGTGACGGTGCAACCATGAATACAATCAGCCATCGCAAATACAATTACATTCGCGCACTGCAGCTAAAACGCCAGCAAGAAGGTGTTTCGCTAATGCCTTACGAAGAAACCCCGACTATTCCACAATGGGATGATGCGCTAGCGTTGCCACCTTCATTCGAAGAGTACCTTTCTGAGAAAGAGAAGCAGAAACAAGAAGAAGGTAACGACTAGCATGGCAGGGCAGGACGAACAAATTACTCAGGCATTAGAGGCGCAAGAAGAAGCCTTAGAAGCCATGGGTGAAGACGCAGGTTTGCCTGAAGAGGAGGCCGGTCCAAGACAGCTTTCTTTTAGCTTTGCGAAGCGCAATCAGGTATTGCTGGAAACCAATGAAACCCCTGCGGTTTTATATTTTACAGAGAATACGCCGTTTGATGTATTCGCCGAAGTGCGACGTTTCTACGGCGAGCCCTTTGTACCGAAAACTATTCCTGCAAACGAATTTGAAAGCCTGCTTACCAGTGCGTTTCAGCGCGATAGCTCTGCGGCTAAACAGCTAATGGAAGACCTTGGCAACGAGAGTGATTTGTTCGCTCTTGCTGAAGACTTGCCTGACACTGAAGACCTGTTAGACAGTGAAGACGATGCGCCTATTATCAAGCTTATCAACGCCATGTTGGGCGAGGCGATTAAAGAAGGCGCGTCAGACATTCACATTGAAACCTTTGAAAACCAGCTTGTGGTTCGCTTCAGGGTAGACGGCGTATTACGCGAAATTTTGCGCCCGAATCGCAAACTTTCTTCCATGCTGGTATCGCGTATTAAAGTTATGGCGAAGTTAGATATCGCCGAGAAACGCGTGCCCCAGGATGGCCGTATTACATTGCGTATTGCTGGGCGAGCAGTAGATGTGCGTGTTTCGACCATGCCTTCAAGCCACGGCGAGCGTGTGGTATTGCGTCTACTGGATAAAAACAATGCGCGCTTAAATCTAGAAGATTTAGGCATGACGCTGCAAAACCGTAATCACTTTTCATCTCTTATTCGAAAACCTCACGGCATTATTTTGGTTACCGGCCCCACGGGCTCGGGTAAAAGTACCACCCTGTATGCAGGGTTAACCGAGATAAACTCGCGAGACAGAAACATCTTAACGGTTGAAGATCCTATCGAATTTGACCTTCCTGGTATTGGACAAACGCAGGTTAACCCTCGCGTAGATATGACCTTCGCCCGCGGCCTTCGCGCTATTTTGCGTCAAGACCCCGATGTAGTCATGGTGGGTGAGATTCGTGATATAGAAACCGCGCAAATTGCTGTTCAAGCCAGTTTAACTGGTCACTTGGTACTTTCTACCCTGCATACCAATACGGCAGCGGGCGCGATTACCCGTTTAGAAGACATGGGCATTGAGCCATTTCTGTTGTCTTCGAGCTTATTGGCCGTATTGTCACAGCGACTCGTTCGTACCCTGTGCCCAGATTGCAAAAAGCCACATACACCTGACGCCTCTGAGCTGGAAATACTTGGGCAGAATGCCACAAGCGACACCACTATCTTTAAGCCGCACGGCTGCGCCGCGTGTAACCAAACGGGATACCGCGGTCGTACCGGTATTCACGAGCTATTGTTGGTAGATGAAAAAGTGCGTGAAATGATGCACGAAGGTGTGGGTGAACAAGCCATTGAGCGCTATATCAGAAAAACGACACCAAGTATTCGTGAAGACGGCTGTAGCAAAGTGCTTGCTGGTGCTACCTCACTTGAAGAAGTGCTTCGAGTTACGAGGGAAGACTAAATGGCGGCATTCGCTTTTAAGGCGGTTAATGCCCGCGGTAAAAATACAAACGGTGTGCTTGAAGGCGATAATGCACGTCAGGTTCGTCAGCAGCTGCGTGAAAAAGGCTTAATTCCCTTAGAAGTAGAGCAGGTCGCAGAGCGCACACAAAGCGAAGGCAAAGGCCTGTCGTTTTCTTTATTCAAACCGCGAATTTCTGCATCAGATTTAGCGCTACTCACGCGTCAACTTGCTACCCTTGTCGAATCGGCCCTTCCTGTTGAAGAAGCATTACTTGCCGTAGCCGAACAGTGTGAAAAGCCTCGTCAGAAAAACATGATGATGGCGGTGCGCAGTAAAGTGGTGGAAGGTCATGGGCTTGCCGATGCTCTAGGGCAGTTCCCTAGTGTATTTGACGAGCTGTACCGCGCAATGGTCGCGGCAGGGGAAAAATCGGGCCACCTTGATACCGTGCTGAATCGCCTTGCAGACTACACTGAACGCAGGCAACAAACCCGTAGCCAAATCACGCAAGCAATGATTTATCCATCGCTAATGCTATTTTTTGCAATGGGTATCGTGTTGCTGCTGTTGACCGTAGTAGTGCCAAAGATAGTTGGGCAGTTCGATCACATGGGGCAAGACCTTCCTGCCATTACCCAATTTCTTATATCCGTAAGCACGTGGCTGCAAAATTACGGCCTGTTCATGCTTATTGGTATTGGTGTGCTCATTGTCATTATTCAGCGTGTGTTACAACAAAAGCACATGAAGCTGCGCTACCACAGAGCGCTTCTAACCCTACCATTAATTGGCCGGGTATCTCGCGGTCTTAATACCGCGCGTTTTGCTCGCACCTTAAGTATTCTGAGCGCCAGCGCAGTACCCTTGCTTGAAGCCATGCGTATATCGGGTGACGTACTGGAAAATCAACATATTAAGAACCAAGTAGCTGAAGCAGCCATTAACGTTAAAGAAGGCAGCAGCTTACGGGCAGCGTTGGATAACACGAAAATGTTTCCACCAATGATGATGCATATGATTGCGTCTGGTGAAAAATCGGGTGAGCTACAGCAAATGCTAGCTCGCGCCGCAGATAATCAAGATAGGGAATTTGAAGCGCTTATTGGTGTCTCACTTAAGGTATTTGAACCCTTACTTATTGTATCGATGGCAGGCATTGTTCTGTTTATCGTTATGGCAATATTGCAACCAATTTTAGCATTGAACAACATGGTGAATATTTAATGAAAACACTTAATCGCAGTTCTGGTTTCAGTTTGATTGAAGTCATGGTCGTACTTCTAATCATCGGTATTATGGCGTCTATGGTGGCACCGCAAATCTTGGGTAACCAAGAAGAAGCGCAGCTTAAAAAGGCGGCGGTAGACATCCAGCAAATGGAAAGTGCGCTTGAGATGTACAAGCTGCGTAACAACCGCTTTCCAACCACAGAACAGGGACTAGAAGCGCTAGTTACCGCGCCGACTATCGACCCGATTCCTCGTAATTACCCTGAAGGTGGTTTCATTAAACGCCTGCCTGAAGATCCGTGGGGCAATCCATATGCACTAATTAGCCCGGGAGAACTTGGCGTAGTTGATATTTTCTCTAATGGTCCAGACGGCGAACCGGGTACTGATGATGACATTGGTAACTGGAACATTAACGAATACCTGAACTAACCTTTATGCGCAACCGCGGCAGTACATCTTTGAAAAAAGCAGGCTTTACCCTATTAGAAGTCATGCTGGTACTGCTGCTTATGGGATTGGCGGCGGGTTACGTTATGTTTAACGCATTCGGTGCGAGTAAATCTGACCTGCTAAAAACCCAAGCGCAACGCCTGCAGGTGATTGTTGATATGGCCAGCGATTTTGCGGTGTTAAATCAACAACAGCTTGGTGTGCGGTTTGAAGCCGATAAAAATGAATACTACTTTGTCTACTTAGACGACGATGATGAGTGGCAGCGTATCGAAGGCGAAAAAACCTACGAGCCTTATACGTTACCTGAGCCTTTCACCTTCACTTTAAATTTAGACGACTTACCATGGGATGTTGAAGACAGGCTCTTTGACAGGGAACTATTCGACGAGAATTTAAGTGTTTCTGATGAAGGGGTTGAAATAGGTAACGAAGAAGAGAAAAAGCTGCCTCCGCCTCAAGTGCTTATAATGTCGAGTGGCGAAATGACGCCTTTTACCTTGTCGTTTAATTACGAAGGTGATGACGGCGACAACCCCGTCTATTACAGTCTGCAAAACCAAGATCTTCCGCCTTTAGTGCTTGAAGGGCCTCTGGAGAGACCACTATGAGTGCGTTCAACGTTGATGCATCGAAAAAGAACGTTGCACCTGCCACACCACGCCAGCAAAGTGGCTTGACGCTACTGGAGGTTATGGTTGCCCTGCTTATTTTTGCGCTAACCGGTACAGCAGTACTTAAAGCTGCAGGCGAGCATTTATCAAGCGTTGGGCAAATAGAATCTGTCACCTTTGCCAACTGGGTGGCAAGCAATCGCTTAAACCAGCTTCAGTTAGATACCACGTGGCCGCCCAAGAACAATTTAAAAGGCACGATGGAGATGGCCGATCGCACGTGGTACTGGCAGCAAACGGTGACAAAAACCAACGACAACGACTTGCGATCGGTAACCGTTTCGGTGGGTGAAGACGAAAGCTACGGCAGTTCAGTTACATCAGTAACCACTTTCGTTGCTAAACCGACGGCGGGAAATTAGCATGCAGCGCGGATTCACGCTTATCGAAATACTGATTGCTATGGCCATATTCACCCTAATTGGGCTTGCATCCACAGGTCTACTTACCACAGTTATCGACAGCAATGATATTTCAGAAGAGCGTTTTGCAAAACTTCAATTATTGCAGCGTGCCATGATCACGATTGAGCGAGACCTTCAGCAAGCCGTGCCTCGTGCAGCAAGGGTTAACGGCGAAAAGCAAGACGTGGTCATGTCTGGCGGTGAAACCGACGACAGTGACGATGACGGCATTGGTTTTGTACGTGGAGGGTGGCACAACCCTCAGTTAATGTTGCCACGAAGTACCCTACAGTTTGTCGCCTATAGACTTAGAGAAAACAAACTGGAGCGCCTTTACAGCAACTATGTGGATAACGTCATAGGCTACGAGCCCAAAGTCCGTGTGCTGTTAGAGGATGTAGAAAGCTTAAAAATTGAATTTCTTGCCACCGCTAACAGTAGTTCCTTAGATGAAGACGAAGACCTGTCGTGGAGCGAAAGTTATAAAGGAGCTGCACTGCCGCGCGCCGTGGCCATTGAGTTTGTCAGCAAAGACTTCGGAAAAATACGCAGAGAATTTACCTTAACTACGGGTGAATCGTCATGACAATCAAGAGTACTCAGCGCAAGTCGATTGCTCCACCCGCTAAGCAGCAAGGCGTGGCATTAATGATTGTGCTCATGATAGTAGCCTTGGTTGCGGTATTAGCCACAGAAATGGGTACACGCTTGCAGCTTCAGGTGCAGCGTACGATGAACTTAAAAGACAACAATCAAGCCTACTGGTACGCCATGGGAGCCGAGGCTTTTGCGCGTAAGTCTATCCAATCTTTGATAGAAGAAAGCCCGAATGTGATTTCTATAGATCAGCCTTGGGCACAAGAATTCAGCTATCCTTTAGAAAACGGTGGTTTAACCGCTAACTTAGACGATTTGCAAGCGTGTTTTAATTTAAACGCGATTACGTCTGGCAGTGCAGGAGGCGCGGGCAGTAACAGCGGTAATGGCAGCAGTGGAGCGAGTAACACCACGGAAGCCATGGACGCTTTTCACACTATGTTGCTATCACTTAGCGTTGACGGACTAGACAACTACACCGCAGATACCTTACGCGACAGTTTAGCCGACTGGGTCGACGAAGATGACAGAATGCGCCCTTACGGTGCAGAAGACAGCGAATACGAGTCCAGAGAGTTTCCTTACTTAGCAGCTAACGGACCACTGGCATCAAAAAGTGAATTGCGTATTATTAACGGTGTATCACCACAATGGCTAGACGCATTACTGCCATTAGTTTGCGTGATCCCGGATTACAATGAGTTGAAAATTAACGTCAACACATTAGAAGAAGAAGATGCACCATTACTTGCAGGCCTAACGGGATTAGACATTCAGCAGGCCGCAAGTTTGATTAGCAGTCGCCCGCAAAACGGCTGGGACGATACCAATGCATTTTTAAGCGAGCCCTCTATTCAAGCGCTTAATTTAACAAGCACTCGACAAGATTGGTTTTCGGTTAAAACTGAATATTTTATGTTGCATACAAAAACACAATACAACAAAGCAACCTTTAAGCTTTCCACCGTGTTTCACGTTAGTGCCGATACCGGCGTTAGTATTGTGAATCGCGAGTTTGGGGGAACCTATTGATGGAACAACTCTTGGTGCGTTTAGGCGCCAACCATACAGACCCAATTAGCTGGCTCGTTTATTCGCGAACCGAAGATGAAATTATTGCATCGGGCGAGCTGCCTAATGCAGAAGCCTTATCTTCGCTGACCGAACGCGCGGGGCAACGAAGTGTTATTGCCTTAGCTCCTAGCAGCGAAATTTTACTCAAATGGGTTGAGCTGCCGCCTAAAGCTGGCCGCAAGATCATTTCTGCCATCCCGTTTATGCTAGAAGACGAGCTTGCCACTGACATTAGCCAGCAGTTTTTTGCGATCGGCCCTAAGCGAGGCGATGAGCAGGCCGTTGCAGTAGTTAGCCATGAAAAGATGGAGCTGTGGCAGTCCTGGCTTAGCGAAGCAGGGTTATTCTGCGACACCATTATTCCTGATGTACTCGCAGTGCCAGTCACCGAAAACGGTTGGTCAGTGCTTACGTTAGGTGAACAGCTTCTCGTTCGACAAGACACATTCAAAGGCGTGCAGGGCGAGGCAACATGGTTACTGCCAACTCTTGTCCATTTTACTGCACAACAAGAAAGCCCGATAACCATTACCAATTATGCGGGTATCGATTTAAGCACTTTGCCAAATATTGAAGAAGCGCAGGCCCCCTTAGAGCTGCCTATGCAAGTATTGGCAAAAGAGGCGATGCAAAGCAGCTTCAACCTATGCCAAGGCGATTACAAGGTAAAGCGCAAGCGCAGCGGTGTTCTGAATCAGTGGCGTGTTGCTGCAGTATTAGCAGTGTTAGCGCTATGCACCAGCCTTATCGACAAAGGATTTTCTCTTTACCAGCTTAAAGCCCAAAATCAGGCGTTAAGCAGTGAGATTAATACCGCTGTTAAGGCGGGTTTCCCCAATATTGGTACCTATCGCAACGTGCGACTGAAGCTACAAAGCGAGCTTGCCAAGTTAGAACAAGGCGGTGGCAGTGCCTCTATGCTTATTATGCTAGACCAGCTCGCTCCGGCTTTTTCAGCCACTGATGTAAAACCGCAAACACTGCGCTTCGATGCAACCCGCACTGAGATTCGCATTCAGGCGCAAGGTAAAAACTTTGAAGCGCTAGAGCAGTTTAAACGTACAGCAGAAAGCGCAGGCTTTGTGGTTGAACAAGGGGCCATAAATAATCGTGACAATGGCGTTGTAGGTACAGTATCAGTAAGGAGTACCTCATGAATGCACTCTTAGAAAAGTACAAAGCGCTGACCGAGCGCGAACAAAAGTTAGTACTGGTTTCAGCTGTGCTATTAATAATTGCGCTATTTTATTTTGCGGTATGGTCGCCGCTTAATGCTGCTTTAGATAAACAGAAACAGCTTCTCGACAATCAGCAATCCTTGTTGGTTTGGGTAAAAGACAGTGCAGCAAGAGCACAGCAATTGCGCCGCAGCAGCGGGGGTAAACGAACATTCTCTGGCTCGTTACCGCAAGCGGTAAACCGCACTACTGCTCAGCACGACATTGCTATATCTCGTATGCAGCCACAAGGCGACGAGCTTCAGGTGTGGGTTGATCAGGCGCCGTTTAACAGTGTTTTAGAATGGCTCAAAGCCATGGAAAATATGGGCGTGATTATTCTTCAAGCGGATATTGCCGAGGCCGATGCGCCAGGCTATATCAAAATTCGCCGATTACAATTAGGTAAAGCATGAAGTCGAAAGTTAGTTGGATTATAGGCGGCATTATTGCCTTCTTATTGTTTGCCATTGCTTACATGCCTGCTGTTCACGTTATTGGCCGTATTGCGTTACCTAGCAATGTTGCCGTTAGTGGTGTTAGCGGCACCTTGTTTTCAGGCAAGGCGCAAACTGTAGTAGTTAATGGCCTACCCATCAACAATGTAAAATGGGAGCTTAGCCCCTTACATATGTTGATAGGTAAAATTAAATTAAACCTTAAAGCAGGTAATATTCGCGATAAAAATGACATTGCATTTGAAGGGCCTATTACCACGGGACTTTTCAGCCAAAACAGCGTAAATACCGAAAACTTCACGCTGTATTTACCGGTAGACCGAGTGCTTGCACAAGTTCGCCTTCCGCTGCCAGTAAATGCCGGCGGGCGCTTCAAAGTGTCGCTCAGTGACTTAACGTTTGGGCCTGCGTGTCAATCGCTAAACGGCACCGGAGATTGGCTCAACGCGACAGTTGCCGGTACACAGGGTCCTATTGATTTTGGCACTTATTCCGCAAAGCTGCGTTGTGAAGGCGATGACATTGGAATACTAGTAAGCGAGCCTAACTTACTAAGCTTGTCGATGGATGCGGTTATCCCTACTACGATGAAAAATATTCGAGTAAGTGGTAAATTTAAGCCTGACGACAGCTTTCCGCAAGAAGTCCATCAGGCCGCACGCTTGTTTGGTGCGCCGGATGGTAGCGGCTATATCGCTATTAAGCTGTGATGCATTAGCACAAACTATGCGTAGAATTTCTAGGCCACCAACGTACTTCACGTTTGTGGCCAGAAGAACCGGGAACACTTTTTAACAAAGGATTGTAATCATGAACAAACCTCTTCTAGCTGGCGCGGGCGTAACTTTGGTTGCACTTGGCGTTGCCCCTTATTTTATTGGCACTAGCGTTCACGAAAATGTTAACGCCGCCGTAAACGAAATTAACCAACAAGCCGTTTATTCTGCCGAGGTACTTTCGTATGACAAAGGCTGGTTTTCGACAACAGCAGAAATCAAGCTTGCTGTCGATTTTCAAGCGCTAATCAATGCACAGAATGTTGACTCCACTGATATACCAATGGAAGAAAACCCTGGCATTACCGCTACGCTAGTAGCTCATCACGGACCGGTGTACTTTGGCGATGGCTTAGGATTAGGCCGCGTTCACTATACGGTCTCTATTGATGGAGATGAGTTAAGAGAATACGTTCAGTGGGATGGCCAACAGCCAATTTATCGCAACGAAGGCGTGGTTGGTTTGTTTGGTGGACTAAGCTACGCAGACGTTATTCCAGCGCTTAGCGCGACGGCCGAAGAAGAGGGGTTCACGCTACTTTTCTCTGGTTATGCGGGTGAAGCTGAGCCTGATGGTGACAAAACTTTGTATACGTCGTCGGGTGAATCGCTAAGCATAAGCGCAGATGAATTTTCCTTAGAGATGAAAAATCTGTCTATGGATATGAGCTATGATGGCGATATGGTAGCGGCGTTCAAAGGTGACTTATTTGAATCTACTGGTAAGGCGCGTATTGAAAGCATAGAAATTTCTAACATTGAGCCAGGTGCGACAGTTAAGATTGAGAACCTAGCTTTTGCTACCGACGTCAAGATTGACGAAGACAATAACACCGCCAATGTCTACGTAGAATACGCTGTCGACAAAGCCGTGGGCCCTGAACTTGATGCTACAGACATGGTATTAGGCGTTGCCATCAATAACTTAGATATCGACTTCATTAAGGCCTATCAAGAATTTAGCAACAATTCATTATTAGTGCCTTCTGAAGAAGTGCCAGCCAAAATGATGGAGTTTATTGAAGCTAACTTGCTAACACAGCTTAAAGCTGAGCCAGAGATTAATATAACGAAGCTGAAAGCAACGTTGCCTGAAGGGGCGTTTAACGCTTACGCAAACACGAAATTAGTGGGTATAGATGCACTTCCCGGTACGTTGGAAGACGCCGCTTATTGGGTCACGCATTTGCTGGCTGATGCACAAATCACCGCCGATAAAGCGCTTGCACAGAGTATGGCATCTGGCTATATGATGGGCCAACTAATGGCGACGCCACAAGCACAAAATATGACGGCTGAAGAGCTTCAAGCCGCTGTAGAACAACAGACACCTATGATGCTAAGTACCTTTGCTCAACAAGGCTTAATAAAAGAAACCGAGAAAGGTTACGAGACAAAGCTAACACTAAAAGATGGCGAAGCCAGTGTAAACGGTACGCCTATTCCGCTGCCTTTTGCCCCTCAATAATAGTTAGAGAACCTCTATAAAAGCGTAAACCGTGTATCGCAGACGGTTTACGCTTATTTTACTCCTGTTCAGACAGGGTAATGTTCATTAAATCTTCAGCGGCATATACTCGACCTTCAGCTACAACAGTAATCGCCTCAGTAAGTGCATCAAGACCCGGTTCGCTACGTTTCATAATATGAGACAACACTATTTGCTTAGCGTTTGACTGCGCGGCAATGTCGATAATCTGAGTCGGCGTCATATGCAAGTTCTTAGCAACCTGACCCGCGTCATCACCAATGGCGTTGTGTAGCACCAAAAGGTCTGCGTTTTTAGCAAAACGAGCAAGGTTTCCTTGTTTATCATTGGTATCGCCTGAAAATACCGCCTCGCAGCCATTGGCCTTGACCTTCCACGCTAATGCTGGAATAGGCCCGTGGTTCACCGTCATTGCCTCAACACTGACGCTATCGTTTACATTACGTTTAAACGGTTGTTCAAAGGTTGTGGCCCCGATGCTTTTTGTGGATATCGCATAGTCATCTTGGCCTTCTATGGTGTAAGAAGACAGATACTTAAACGCGCCGTTTTTCCCTATTAACGACGACACATAGGCGTTTGTGGACGGCATAATGTCGTTGCCCTCTGGCCCCATTATTATTAAATCCTTCTCGCGATCGGTGAAATACCCACCTTTTACAAAGCTTGGCAAATCGGCGGAGTGATCGGTGTGTAAGTGGGAAAGCAAGATAACTTCTAACGATTCAAACGTTGCCCCCGCAGCGCCAAACTGAACGCTGCTTCCGCTTCCAGCGTCTACCAACACGCGGGCGCTGTCATTTATCCAAACCACATAGGCACTAGATGTTCTGCCGTCATCCAATTCAGGTCCACCCGACCCTAATATTTGCACCGAAACGTTATGGCAACCCATAGGACTGGTGCTTAGGCCGGCATCGTCTGATGTAATTGAAGGTTGAGACAACGGCTGCGCTAAAGCCGAGAACGATAGAATAGCAGTGGTTGTCATAGCGCAAAAAAACGCAGTTTGTTTTCTACCGCGCTGTTTGTCCTGCCTTTTAAGCCCAATGCCTGATCTTGCATTACTTAACCGTTCATTTATAACCGTCATAACCATCGCCTTATGTTATTCCCTACTCATTAATACACAGATATTTGATTAAAAGACCGTTTGCCCGGACGAAACTATTCAGCCTAGTTGACTGTGCACTGTTTTTTCGCCTGACTGTTTTCGATTACATGGGCTTGACTGTGCGACTACCTTAATGAATAGGGAGTACGGCAAA
>NZ_JBHNYX010000033.1:0-50143 GCF_054960505.1 Alteromonas sp. G4i13
AGCCTGCTTATGCAGGCTTTTTTTTGTGTCAGTTTTGTGCGCGGTTTGCTTACGTTTATTCGCACATCTATGCCTTTTACCAGCATTTTTAGAAGCTTGAATGTCAACTTTCCATAAAGAAAGGTCAGCTTTGCAAAGTTGACGTAAAGCTGCGAACTAAGCCCTATTCACATAGCCATATCGCTGTATTGTGCGTGCCAAGATCAGCACTCTCTACATGTGCCTATTTGCTTTTACGCAGGCTTTATCCAACCAAGAACAACTTCAAAGGACATTCAATTTATGCAATTGACCTCTCAATCTTTGCTTCGTGGAACATGGTTCCAAACAGTGGCAATTGGGCTTATTGCACTGCTTGGGCTTACCGCTTGTGGTGGCTCAGGCAGCAGTAGCTCAGATTATTCGTATGCTTACATTCAGTTTTACAACGCTTCGCCTAACGGTGCCAATGTAGAAATGCGTGAAGTTGATGGCGATAGCTTTGGCTCTGCTCAATTTGGTGATACTACGTCAATGTACTCTATGGATGATGGAGAATTAGAACTCGAGTTCATTCGAACTGATTCAGACGACCAAGAAGTTTTTATTGACGAAATTACCGTTAACTTAAAAACCGGTTATAAGACCATTGTTGTGATGAGTGGTGACTTTAGTAACCCCGTTTTTAACACCTATTCTTATAAGCGCGAAACATTGGAAGATCACTTCCGCCTATTCGCTTTGTCGGTAGCAGTAGATGAATCTTCTTATGATTTCTACATGAGTGAGTCTGGCGACCCGTTTGAAGCAGCCAACTTCCTTGGCACGGTTACAACGGGCGACATGATTGAATTTGACTTCTGGGATGCAGATGATGACAGTGAATACTTCGATGAGGGCGAGTACACGATTTATTTGACCGAACCAGGAAGTGACGATGTTATATTTGAATCGCAAACCATCGATTTTGTATACGAAACTGAGTATCTGATGACACTGCGCGATGTCAGTGGCGCAATTCAAGAAGGGCTAGTTGTAGACACTATTCTTAACTCTTCATCAGTTACGGCGCTTACAGATGTAGAAGCAGATTCACAGTATCGTATTTACAATTCTACGAATCTGGATGCAGAGCTTCAGGTTACCTTTGGTGGAAACACTGATGAAGAGGACGTCAGTTTTACACTCGCGGCGGGCGAGTTGTCTGAGTTTAGTACTATCCGCTATGGCGATTATCGCGTTACCGTAACCGACCCATCAGGTACAGTAACGTCACTGAGCAACAAGCTAATTACGCTTAATCAGGGTGAGAGTAAGGCTATTCTTATCTACAACACCAACAATAAATTAGGCGCAGCAACCTTTGTAGAAAGTGGTTTGCCTCAGGCCTACGATAAGACAGTAAACTTCATCAACTTAGTTAGCGACTTTGATGACGTAGACTTCTACTTGGTAAGAAATGACGAAACCATTGATACTGCCGAGTACGATATACAGAATCTTGAATTTGCTGAAAGTACCAGTGAAGTGCTGCCGTCAGACTATTATGAAGTGATTGCCGTATACGAAGATGACAACGAGGAGCAGGTGCTGCTTGATAGAACCGCGCTGTTTGGCTTTACAGAGGAAGAAAACTACATAGTTACTGTTGAGCCAGCGGATACGCCAACGGGATATGAAATTAACGTGCTTTATTAATCGGTTAGTACATTTATTATACTAATTGATAAGGGTGAAAACTTTCATCTGCGTATATTTCACGTAAGTTTAAAAGGTCAACGCTAAAAACGTTGGCCTTTTTACTTGCTGTCTGGGAGGGCGAAAATCCTCATGAGTATCATTAAAGATCTACAAACCATATCAAATGACAAAGCACTTTCATTTGATAAAAAGCTCGAGAGCTTGCTAAGCATAGGTACGGAAATACTCGGGTTGGAAACAGGGATTGTAAGTAACATTCAAGGCGATAATTATCGTGTTCTTAGCGTTATTACGCCCGATAACGACATATCATTAAATACGACCTTCGCATTACCAGACACTTACTGTGCAGACGTGGTGAACAGCGATGCTGTTGTGGCTTATCACAATATAGATACTGCGCCAGGTGCCTCGCATCCGTGTTTTGAAAAATACACATTAAAGAGTTATCTCGCTTCACCAGTGCGAGTACATGGTGAATTTTTCGGTACAGTAAACTTCTCATCTCTCGGTCCACGGGACACACCCTTTACGCCCTTAGAGATGGATTATTTACTTTTGCTTGCTTCGTGGATAGGCAACGAATTAGAGCGTCAACAAGCGATAAGTAATCTCAATGCACAAAAAGCGATATTAGAAGAGAGAAACTCGTTATTACACCAAGTGACTAACCTTGCCGGTGTAGGTACATGGGAGTTAAATATTGATACCGGAGCATTGATTTGGTCTGGTGCACTGAAGCGAATGCTGCATGTGCATGGTGAAAAAGTAGTAAAGCCAGAAGACGTGATCAAATTCGTGGTTGATGAAGACCAGCGGAATAAATACGTCGCCCAGTTCAATCAGATGATAAAAACCGGCGAAGACTTTTCCTATGAACTTGAAGTTCGCACCGATGCGGGAGAAACCCGTTGGTTACAAAGCCGCGCTCATCCGGTCATGGAAAATGACCGTTGCGTTAAGGTAATTGGTGCTACAGTTGATATTACGCAGCTTCACATGGACAAGGCAATGCTGCAGCAAAAAACGGATATGGCAGAAAGCGCCTTGAAAGCGCGAAGTGAGTTCCTTGCGAATATGAGCCATGAAATAAGAACACCAATTCATGGGGTTCAGGGCATGCTTGAGGCACTTATTAGTTCCTCGCTAAATTCTACCCAGCTAGAACATGCCACTATTGCTATGAAAAGTGCAGATTCATTACTCAACATCGTGAATGATATATTGGATTTTTCTAAAATCGACTCTGGCAACATGTCGTTTGAAGAATCGCCCACCAACCTTGCCGACACCATAGAAGAGCAAGTGCCGATGTTCACGCGGCTAGCTCACGAGAAAGGTATTGAACTTTCAGTAAGCACAAAGGGGGTTGAGGGCAAAACCTTCATAGCTGACAAACTAAGAATTGGGCAAATTCTGATCAACCTATTGAATAACGCCATTAAATTCACAAAAGAGGGGAAGGTAACGGTTGAAACTAAAAGCACCCGATACGGAAAAGGGCGGTTCAGAGTAAAACTAATCGTGACTGATTCAGGGATCGGAATTAGCGAGCAACAGCAAAAGCTCATTTTCTCGCCGTTCGTTCAAGCAGAAAACTCGACGCAGCGAAGATATGGTGGCACAGGCTTAGGGTTGTCTATAGTCAGTCAAATCGTGAAGCATTACGGTGGTAAAATTGAGGTGTGCAGCGATTTAGGCGTGGGGGCGCGATTTATCGTAACCCTCATGCTAGACGATGCTAACGCAGGCACCGTAGCCGAAAAAGCATGTGGCCATAATGCTGTTTATATCCCTTCTAAACAGGAACTGAGCGCGTTTAAAGCACTAATAGTTGAAGACAATGAAATAAATCAGCTGGTTATTAAAGAGCAACTAAAAGAGATAGGTATTACCGCCGATTTAGCAGAAAACGGTGAAGAGGCAGTAGAAAAAGTTAAAGGCGCATTAAAAGGAAAGTCACCCTACACAATCATTTTGATGGACTGCCATATGCCTGTAATGGATGGATTAGAGGCGACGAAGCTAATTAGGTCAATGGGAGATAGGGCACGGGACATCCCAATAATTGCATTAACCGCAAATGCGTTAACCGGCGACAAAGAAAAATGCTTGAAATCCGGCATGGATGACTTCATATCAAAACCTGTTGGTGTAAGCCGGTTGAAAGAGTGCCTTTACAGGCACTTGAGTAAGCAGCTTGTAAGTAATGAAAATCGCCTAAAAGATCCTGCTTGATAACCTATGACGTGGTTATCAGCCCCGACTTTTAGTCGGGGCTTTTTTATTGCTCACATAGTTTAAAAATAATTCAATTTACCGCTATCACTTCCAAATGTTTTCTGTTATTATTTCGCGCCCTTTTTATGGGGGTATGTACATAAAAGCAACGACATCCAGTTGTTTTTAGCAGCACTAACGACTCGGGAGAGTCTTAATTTTAAGAGCGGAGCACTAACATGATCCAAATGCAAACTAACCTGGACGTTGCAGACAACAGCGGCGCTCGCAGGGTTCAGTGTATTAAGGTTCTTGGTGGCTCGCATCGCCGTTATGCAGGTATCGGTGACATCATCAAAGTTACTGTTAAGGAAGCAATTCCTCGCGGTAAAGTTAAAAAAGGTGACGTACTGAATGCAGTGGTGGTGCGTACTAGAAAAGGCGTTCGTCGTGCAGATGGTTCTACCATTCGTTTTGACGGTAACGCGGCTGTTATGCTTAATGCTAACAAGCAACCAATTGGTACGCGTATCTTTGGCCCGGTTACCCGTGAGTTGAGAAGTGAAAACTTCATGAAAATCATCTCATTGGCCCCAGAGGTACTATAAGGAGTCACGATAATGGCTAATAAAATTCGTCGTGATGATGAAGTAGTCGTATTAGCGGGTAAAGACAAAGGCAAACAAGGCAAAGTCCTTAAAGTGCTTATTGCTGATAACCGTGTAATTGTAGAAGGCGTTAATCTCGTTAAGAAGCACACTAAGCCAAACCCACAATTGGGCGTAGCTGGTGGCATCGTTGAGAAAGAAGCTTCTATTCACGTTTCTAATGTTGCGATTGTTAACCCGGCAACGGGCAAAGCAGATCGCGTTGGTTTCCGTTTCGAAGATGAGAAGAAAGTACGTTTCTTCAAGTCTAACGGCGAACTTGTTTAATTATATTGGAGAGTACGATGGCGAAACTGCATGATTTCTATAAAGAAACAGTAGTAGCTGAACTTGCTAAGCAGTTCGGATACAAAAGCGTCATGCAAGTCCCTCGGATTGAAAAAATCACTCTAAACATGGGTTTAGGTGAAGCAGTTGCTGACAAAAAGGTACTTGAGAATGCTCAAGCTGACATGACGGCTATCGCCGGTCAGAAGCCTGTTGTTACAGTTGCTAGAAAATCAGTAGCGGGTTTTAAAATCCGTGAAGGTTATCCGATTGGCTGTAAAGTAACCCTACGCGGCGAGCGTATGTGGGAATTCCTAGAGCGTTTGATTTCAATCGCTATCCCACGTGTTCGCGACTTCCGTGGTTTGAATCCTAAATCATTCGACGGACGTGGTAACTACAGCATGGGCGTGCGTGAGCAAATCATTTTCCCTGAAATCGATTTCGATAAAGTGGATAAGGTTCGCGGTATGGATATCACTATCACTACCAGTGCGAATACAAATGAAGAAGCACGTGCTCTGCTGGACGCGTTTAACTTCCCATTCAAAAAGTAGGGGTGTAGGGTTATGGCAAAAGAATCAATGAAGGCACGTGAAGCTAAGCGTACTAAGCTAGTAGCTAAGTATGCTGAAAAGCGCGCCGCACTTAAAGCGATTATCAGCGATGTTAACGCTTCTGAAGATGAGCGTTGGGACGCTGTTCTGAAGCTACAACAACTGCCACGTGACTCTAGTAAGTCTCGTCAACGTAACCGTTGTCGTGTTACTGGTCGTCCACATGGTTACCTACGCAAATTCGGTCTTAGCCGTATTAAGCTTCGCGAAGCAGCGATGCGCGGTGAAGTCCCTGGCCTTAAGAAAGCCAGCTGGTAAGGAGTAGCTGATAATGAGCATGCAAGATCCTATCGCGGATATGTTTACCCGCATCCGTAACGGCCAGATGGCACAGAAAGTTTCTGTAACTATGCCTTCTTCAAAACTTCGCGTTGCAATCTGTGAAGTATTGAAAGCTGAAGGTTATATTACTGACTTCGCTGCTTCTGGTGACGTTAAGCCTGTTTTAGAAGTTACGCTTAAGTACTTCGAAGGCAAGCAAGTAATTGACACTATCGAACGTGTAAGCCGTCCTGGTCTGCGCATCTATAAGAAAAAAGATGAGCTTCCAAAGGTTATGGGTGGTTTAGGCGTAGCTATCGTGTCGACTTCTAAAGGTGTGATGACTGACCGTGCAGCGCGTAACGCTGGCATGGGCGGTGAGATCATCGGTTATGTAGCATAACGGAGGAGTTGAAATGTCACGTATAGCAAAAGCCCCAGTAGACGTTGTATCAGGTGTAGAAGTTTCTATCTCTGGTCAAGAAGTTACTGTTAAAGGTAGTAAAGGCACTTTGACCCGCGTTTTCAACGACGCTGTAGAAGTTGCACAGGAAGAGAACCAACTTAAAGCACTTCCACGTGAAGGCTTTGTTGACGGTTGGGCACAGGCTGGTACTGCGCGCTCTATCCTTAACGCAATGGTTCAAGGTGTTTCAGAAGGTTTTGAGAAAAAACTTCAGTTGTTAGGTGTTGGTTACCGTGCACAAGCACAAGGTAACAAACTAAACCTTACACTAGGTTTCTCTCACCCTGTAGCATACGAAATGCCTGAAGGCATTACGGTTGAAACTCCTAGCCAAACTGAAATCGTCGTTAAAGGCGCCGATAAGCAGGTGGTTGGTCAGGTTGCGGCGAACATTCGTGGTTACCGTCCACCAGAGCCTTACAAAGGTAAAGGTGTACGTTACGCTGACGAACACGTACGTCGTAAAGAAGCTAAGAAAAAGTAGGTGGGTGATACGATGGATAAGAAAACAGCTCGCATTCGTCGCGCTACTCGCGCACGAGCAAAAATTCGTGAACTGGCCGCGCATCGCTTGGTAGTTAACCGTACACCTCGCCACATCTACGCTCAGCTAATCGCTCCATGCGGTTCTGAAGTGTTGGCAGCGGCTTCAACTGTTGAGAAAGATCTTGCAAAAGATCTTAAGTCTACAGGTAACGCTGAAGCAGCGACGGTAGTCGGTAAAGCAATCGCAGAGCGCGCGCTTGAGAAAGGCATTAAAACAGTGGCTTTCGATCGCAGTGGTTTCCAATACCACGGTCGCGTTAAAGCATTAGCTGATGCAGCTCGCGAAGCTGGTCTTCAGTTCTAGGAGTTTATAATGGCTAAACAAGACGTTCAAAATGGTGAATTTCTAGAGAAATTGATCGCCGTAAACCGCGTATCTAAAGTGGTTAAAGGTGGTCGTATCTTTAGTTTCACTGCATTGACAGTAGTGGGTGACGGTAACGGTCGCGTTGGTTTTGGTTACGGTAAGGCACGTGAAGTACCTGCTGCAATCCAAAAAGCAATGGAAAAGGCACGTCGCAACATGGTTGACGTAGACCTTAACGGTCACACGTTACAGCACCCGGTTAAAGGTCGTCACTCTGGCTCTAAAGTTTACATGCAGCCAGCATCTGAAGGTACCGGTATTATTGCCGGTGGTGCGATGCGTGCAGTACTTGAAGTAGCTGGTGTACAAAACGTACTTTCAAAATGTTACGGCTCTACAAACCCAATCAACGTTGTACGTGCAACAATCAACGCGCTGACAGAAATGAACAGCCCGGCGAAAGTTGCTGCGAAGCGTGGATTGTCTGTAGAAGAAATTTTGGGGTAATCAGACATGGCAACGATTAAAGTAAAGCAAACTAAAAGTGCAATTGGCCGTCTGCCAAAGCACAAAGCTACGCTTAAAGGTTTAGGCCTTCGTAAAATCAACCATGTTCGTGAACTGGAAGATACCCCAGCCGTTCGTGGCATGATCAACCGTGTATATTACATGGTTGAGATAGTGGAGGAGTAAGACATGCGTTTAAATACAATTTCTCCAGCCGAAGGTTCAAAGCCTACTGGTAAGCGTTCTGGTCGTGGTATCGGCTCAGGTCTTGGTAAAACAGGTGGCGTAGGCCACAAAGGTCAAAAAAGCCGTTCAGGTGGCCGTGTTAAGCCAGGATTCGAAGGTGGTCAGATGCCTATCCAGCGTCGTCTTCCTAAGTTCGGTTTCACTTCACGCAAGAGCTTTGTTACTGATCAAGTAACTCTTGCTGAAATCGCGAAGGTTGATGGTGATACTGCGTCTCTTGAGACTTTAAAAGCAGCTGGTATCGTTAAGAAAGAAATCCAGTTCGTTAAGGTTGTTAAGAGCGGTGAAGTTTCACGCGCTGTTACAGTAAGCGGGTTAAAGGTTACTAAAGGCGCTAAAGAAGCGATTGAAGCTGCTGGCGGTAAAGTAGAGGAATAAGCTAGATGGCTAAACCAGGATTGGATTCAGGCGCTAAAAGCGGCTTGAGTGAGCTTAAGGCAAGATTGTTGTTCGTACTTGGTGCGATTGTTGTATTCAGACTAGGTTCTTACGTTCCTATCCCTGGCATCGATCCAGCTGTACTTGCTGACTTGTTCGAGCAACAAAAAGGCACCATTGTAGAAATGTTTAACATGTTCTCTGGTGGTGCGCTTGAGCGTGCATCCGTTCTGGCTTTGGGCATTATGCCATACATTACTGCATCCATTATCATGCAGTTGCTCTCGGTGGTTCACCCACCGATGGTGGAGCTTAAAAAAGAAGGCGAAGCAGGCCGTCGTAAAATTAGTCAGTACACGCGTTATCTAACGCTTGTATTGGCTATCTTCCAATCAATTGGAATTTCGACTGGTTTGCCTAACCTGATTAATGGATTGGTGATAAACCCTGGCTTCGGATTCTACTTTACGGCAGTAGTGAGCCTAGTCACAGGAACTATGTTCCTTATGTGGTTGGGTGAGCAAATTACCGAACGAGGTATTGGTAACGGTATCTCTATATTGATTTTTGCTGGTATTGTTGCCGGTCTGCCAACAGCGATAGGTCAGACTGCGGAACAAGCAAGGCAGGGCGACATTAACTTGTTGTTCCTACTGTTGATTGGCGTGATTGTTATCGCTCTTACATACCTAGTTGTATTTGTAGAGCGCGGACAGCGCAGAATTGTGGTAAACTACGCAAAACGTCAGCAAGGCCGTCAGGTTTTTGCTGCGCAAAGCACCCATTTACCGCTGAAAGTCAACATTGCTGGTGTAATTCCACCAATCTTTGCTTCTAGCATTATTCTGTTCCCGGGTACCATCGCAGGATGGTTCGGACAGAATGAATCAA
The DNA here is from genome assembly GCF_054960505.1 of Alteromonas sp. G4i13. NCBI lineage: Bacteria > Pseudomonadati > Pseudomonadota > Gammaproteobacteria > Alteromonadales > Alteromonadaceae > Alteromonas > Alteromonas sp. G4i13. The sequence goes on from NZ_JBHNYX010000033.1 coordinate 9,055, forward strand.
CAGCGTGGTTGCAAGATGTAGCGCTTATGCTATCTCCTGGTCAACCGCTGTATGTGATGTTATATGCAGCTGCGATTATCTTCTTCTGCTTCTTCTACACGGCGTTGGTTTTCAACCCGCGTGATACAGCAGATAACTTGAAGAAATCTGGCGCGTTCATCCCAGGCATCCGCCCGGGTGAGCAAACGTCACGATACATTGACAAGGTAATGACTCGCCTTACACTGGCTGGGGCACTGTACATAACCTTTATTTGTTTAGTGCCTGAATTCATGCTAATTGCTTGGAATGTGCCGTTCTACTTCGGTGGTACGTCGCTTCTCATTATCGTAGTAGTTATCATGGACTTTATGGCACAAGTACAGACACATTTGATGTCTAGTCAATATGAGTCTGTGCTGAAGAAAGCTAACCTTAAAGGCTACGGCCGATAAGTTAGCCCCTTAATATTGATAGAAAGGGGAAAGATGTAATGAAAGTTCGTGCATCAGTAAAAAAGATTTGCCGTAACTGTAAAGTTATCAAGCGCAACGGTGTTGTGCGTGTAATTTGCAGTTCTGACCCAAAGCATAAGCAGCGTCAGGGCTAATCTAAGCGGAACAAGATATTCGCAAAGCTAAGTAAGCAGAACCTAGATAGTACTTGTCTGGTTCTGCTAGTTTTGTTTTAAAGTATTTTGAACCTTAATTTGCAATTTAGTCGACGGGTAAGTATCCTATCGGGCTTTTTAGGTCGTCGACAAATAAACAAGAGGAGTGCTGTTAATGGCCCGTATCGCTGGCATTAACATTCCTGAGCACAAGCATGCTGTAATCGCTATCCAAGCGATCTATGGCGTTGGTCCCACACGTGCGAAAAGCATTTGTGCGGGTGCTGGTGTTGCAGAAAATACAAAAATCAAAGAGCTAGACGAAGCTACTATTGATAAGCTTCGTGACGAAGTGGCTAAATTCACCGTTGAAGGTGATCTACGCCGTGAAGTCTCTATGAGCATCAAACGTTTGATGGACCTGGGTTGCTTCCGTGGTATTCGCCACCGTCGTAGCTTGCCTCTACGTGGTCAGCGCACTAAAACTAATGCGCGTACCCGTAAAGGTCCTCGTAAGCCAATTAAGAAGTAAACGGGGAGTAAGTTATGGCTAAAGCACCAGCTCGTAGCACGCGTAAGCGCGCTAAACGTCAGGTTGCAGACGGTATGGCTCATATCCATGCGTCTTTCAACAACACAATTGTGACTATTACAGACCGTTCAGGCAATGCACTAGCATGGGCGACATCTGGTGGTTCAGGTTTCCGTGGTTCACGTAAATCTACCCCATTTGCTGCACAGGTAGCTGCTGAGCGTGCAGGTGTTGCTGCACAAGAATACGGTCTTAAGAACCTTGAAGTTTTCGTTAAAGGTCCAGGTCCAGGCCGTGAGTCTGCGATCCGTGCTCTTAACGCTACAGGTTATAAGATCACAAACATTACCGATGTGACCCCTATTCCTCACAACGGTTGTCGTCCACCGAAAAAACGTCGCGTTTAATCGACGGACAGTTGGAGAAAGATCATGGCAAGATATTTGGGTCCAAAACTCAAACTTAGCCGTCGCGAAGGAACAGACCTGTTCCTAAAAAGCGGCGTTCGCGCAATCGATTCTAAATGTAAAATCGATACAGCGCCTGGTCAGCACGGTGCCCGTCGTGGCCGTCTGTCTGACTACGGTGTTCAGCTGCGTGAAAAACAAAAAGTTCGTCGTATGTACGGCGTTCTGGAAAAGCAATTCCGCAACTACTATAAAGAAGCTGCACGTCTAAAAGGCAACACAGGTGAAAACTTGCTACAGCTTTTAGAACAGCGTCTTGATAACGTAGTTTACCGTATGGGTTTCGCTAGCACTCGTGCTGAAGCACGTCAGCTAGTTAGCCACAAGGCGATCATGGTAAATGGTCAAGTTGTGAACATCCCATCGTTTAACGTTTCTGCCGAAGACGTGGTTTCTGTTCGTGAAAAGGCTAAGAAGCAAGCGCGTATCGTTGCTGCTTTGGAACTGGCTGACCAACGTGAGAAGCCAACCTGGATTGAAGTAGACAGCAGCAAAATGGAAGGCACTTTCAAGCGCGTTCCTGAAAGAACTGACCTGTCTGCGGAAATTAACGAACAGTTGATCGTCGAACTTTACTCTAAGTAAAGCTAACTAAAGAGGAAGCATTGTGGGTTCTGTGACTGAATTCCTAAAACCGAGATTAGTTGAGATCGAAAACGTTTCTCCTACTCGTGCCAAAGTAACTTTGGAACCACTAGAGCGCGGCTTTGGCCATACTCTAGGTAACGCCCTACGTCGTATTTTACTGTCATCTATGCCAGGATGTGCAGTTACCGAGGTAGAAATTGACGGCGTTCTTCACGAGTACAGCACCAAAGAAGGTGTTCAGGAAGACGTAATTGAAATCTTGCTAAATCTTAAAGGTTTAGCGGTTCGCCTTGAAGGTAAAACTGAGGCAACCCTAACTCTAGTGAAATCTGGCGCTGGCCCTGTTGTTGCTGGTGATATTCAGCATGATGGCGACGTAGAAATTACAAACCCTGACCACGTTATTTGTACTTTAACTGGCGAAGCTGAAATCAGCATGCGCATTAAAGTAGAAATGGGTCGCGGTTATGTACCAGCTTCTACCCGTCGCTCCTCTGAAGAAGATGATCGTCCAATTGGTCGTTTGTTAGTAGACGCTTCATACAGCCCAGTTGAACGTATTGCTTACAGTGTAGAGTCTGCTCGTGTTGAACAACGCACAGACCTAGACAAACTAATCATCGACATGGAGACGAACGGTACTTTGGATCCTGAAGAAGCGATCCGCCGTTCTGCTACTATCCTAGCTGAACAGCTAGATGCATTCGTAGACCTACGTGATGTGTCTGAGCCAGAAGCGAAAGAAGAGAAGCCAGAATTCGATCCGATTCTGCTTCGTCCAGTAGATGACCTAGAGCTGACAGTACGTTCTGCAAACTGTTTGAAAGCAGAAGCTATCCAGTACATTGGTGACCTGGTACAGCGCACTGAGGTTGAGCTACTTAAAACGCCAAACCTTGGTAAGAAATCGCTAACTGAAATCAAAGATGTTCTAGCATCTCGTGGTCTTTCTCTAGGTATGCGCCTAGAAAATTGGCCGCCAGAGAGCATCGCTGAAAAAGATTAATCAGGTTTTTATCAAACTGATTTGTAGAGAAGGATAAAACTATGCGCCATCGTAAGAGTGGTCGTCAGTTGAATCGCAACAGCAGCCATCGTCAAGCTATGTTCAAAAACATGGCCGGTTCTTTGGTCAAGCACGAAGTGATCAAAACTACGTTACCAAAAGCGAAAGAATTACGTCGCGTAATCGAGCCTCTAATCACTATGGCTAAAGAAGACAGCGTTGCAAACCGCCGTCTAGCTTTCGCCCGCACTGGTGACAAAGAGGTTGTAGGTAAACTATTCAACGAGCTTGGTCCTCGTTACGAGGCTCGTCCAGGCGGCTACACTCGCATTCTTAAATGCGGTTTCCGTGCTGGCGACAATGCCCCAATGGCATATGTTGAGCTAGTTGACCGTCCAGTTGTAGAAGCTGAAGAAGAAGCAGTAGAAGCAACTGAAGAGTAATTAATACTCGATTAGAAAAAGGGGCCTGAGTGAAAACTCAGGCCCCTTTTTTTGTACCTGTTATTTTAGTCTTAATACTACCTATTGGTACCGTAACCATCTTTTATTTGGCATGCTTATTGTAAATATTTAACTAAGGTGAAAATTCATTCAAAGCTAAGTTTACATCTGTCTTAAACAAGGCGAAGAGCGTTAAGGAACCAACGTGCTATCGGTTACAGGAAATTACCAGTCTTTAGGTCTTTCAACTTTACAAAATACTGCGCTATCAACGCGTCTAGAGCGCTTAAGTTCTGGGTTAAGAATAAACAGCGCTGCTGACGACAGTGCTGGACTTCAAATATCTAATAGACTCGCTTCACAGAAAAGGGCCTATACGCAACTCAACCGCAACTTAAATGACGGTATAAGCTATGCACAAATTGCAGAGGGTGGACTGCAAGAATCTGCCGCTATACTGCAACGAATGAGGCAGCTGGCAATACAGTCGCAGAACGGAATCAATAATGTCAACGACCGTGCAGCGTTGGATAAAGAATTCCAGCAGCTAAAAAATGCACTGAATGGCATTGCGTACAATACCGAAGCGTTTAATCGTTTACCCCTAGTGGATGATAGCGATCTGCTTTCTGCTAACGTCCCATCTTTAAGTGATACATTCACGAATGGTGTAAGTCGAAGTATGACAAGCGGATTACGCTCTATAGCTTATATTCCCGCGGGCTCTACGAATATTCAGATAAACTTGAACGACAACGGCGCTAACGATGATATTCAAGTGTTTACAGTAGACGGTAAACATCTAGCGGGTACACCTTTGTCCGCAGGTACATGGAATGGCAACGGCATTTCAGGCAGCGCATCAATTGAAGGTACATTCTTCTTACCAACTAATGGGTATGAAGCAATTGCAAGTTATGATGACAGCAGTTTACTTACAAGCGGTTCAGCAACTATAGATGGAAACAGTATGTCATTTACTGGTGACCAAAACGCAAGTGGTAATTTCAACGAAACTTTGACCATTGCGAGCAATGCGCAGCCATTGATAATCTCTGTTATTGGTTCAGGTGCGTTTAATGTAACCGCGTCATGGACGTCGCTCGGAAACGAAGGTGAACCAACCTTTACATTAGGCCCGGTAGACATTACCGCGACAAACCAACTCGGTGTTGGCACAGATTTCATTGAACTTACTAAAACACCTGCAACGTCAACTGACCTTGGGTTAGATGGCACGTCACTACAGAATGAAAGCAATGCAAAAAACGCACTCGAGCGAATAGATAGCGCTTTGCAGTCCGTAAGCGAAAGCCGAGCATTTTACGGCGCTAAAATTAATCAAATGGCATCAGCCATACGAAACAATGCGATAGGCTTCGAAAATATAAGCCGTGCTCACTCACAGATAACGGACGCAGACTTCGCGTCAGAAACCGCACTGCTTACTCAAGCACAAATAGTCGAACAGGCAAGTATTTCTGTTCGAGCTCAGGCTAAGTCTAGCGATGACCAGGTATTGGGTTTGTTAAATGAGACGGTCAATCAAAGTGCATGAATAATGGGATCAGTGTCTCGACTCTGACATCAATACTTGAGTTATGACTATCTTAATCTATGTGCCATAAACCTAAACCATCAAGCTTTAAGCCACTTTTGCTTCAACTTTAACCCAATACAACTTTGCCATTTAATCGTAATACAAACCTTTGTATACTAACCAGCGAATATATTAATAACAGGACGTGGGCACAGAACCCACACATCAAGGATATTACAAATGAAACCAGTAGTATTAGCTGGCGGCTCAGGTAGTCGCTTATGGCCAAAATCGCGTGCAGCACTTCCAAAGCAGTTTCTGTCTCTCACATCAGACAGCACTATGCTGCAAGACACGATCACACGCTTAAAAGGTACGCCAGCACAAAACCCTATTTTTATTTGTAATGACGCACACAGATTTCTTGTAGCTGAGCAGCTTCGTCAAAAAGACATTCAGCATGGCGGCATTCTTCTAGAGCCTGTTGGTCGTAATACAGCACCGGCAATCGCGTTAGCAGCATTGCATGCTACCATTAATGGTGAAGATCCAGTGCTTCTTGTGCTAGCGGCAGACCATCTTATAAAAGACAACCAAGCGTTTCACAATGCTATTGCTAAAGCTGAAAAGCTTGCAGACCAGGGTAAACTTGTTACCTTTGGTATTGTGCCAGACCAGCCACATACAGGGTATGGTTATATCAAAGCGGGTGAGCAAGCAGGCGACGGTTTTGAAGTAGCTCAGTTTGTAGAAAAGCCTGCTTTGGAAACTGCAAAAGAATATGTAGATTCTGGCAGTTATTATTGGAATAGCGGCATGTTTATGTTTAAAGCAAGCCGTTATCTAGAAGAGTTAGAAAAATATAACCCTGAAATGCTAGACGTGTGTAAGCGTGCTATCGACACAGAAACACCAGATTTAGATTTCATTCGTGTAGACCACGACATTTTTGCGACATGCCCTGACGATTCAATTGACTATGCGGTAATGGAAAAGACGGATAGCGCAGCTATGGTTCCATTAGATGCGGGTTGGAGTGACGTGGGCAGCTGGTCTTCATTGTGGGAAACTGCAGAGAAAGACGAAAACGGTAATGCTACTGTAGGCGATACTATCTTAGAAAACACCAAGAACAGTTATGTGAATGCTGAACAGCGTTTGGTTTCTGTCATTGGTTTAGAAGACGTTATCGTAGTAGAAACGAAAGATGCCGTTATGGTTGCTCACAAAGACGATGCACAAAGCATTAAAGCCGTAGTGAATAAGCTAAAAGCAGAGCACCGCCCAGAGTTTGAATTTCATCGTGAAGTATTCCGTCCATGGGGGAGCTACGACTCTATCGACAGCGGCGCCCGTTTCCAGGTAAAACGCATTACCGTTAAGCCTGGTGAAAAACTATCTGTTCAAATGCATCACCACCGCGCTGAACATTGGATTGTAGTCTCTGGTAGTGCAAACGTAACCATCAATGAAGAAACTCAGCTAGTTACAGAAAACGAGTCGGTCTACATTCCTATTGGTGCGGTTCATGCGTTAGAAAACCCTGGAAAGATCCCTCTAGAGCTTATTGAAGTGCAGTCAGGTGCATATCTTGGTGAAGACGATATTGTGCGTTTTTCTGATAGATATGGGCGCGTTGCCAAATAAATTAGAATAATATTTCAAAAAAGCACCGTAAGGTGCTTTTTTCTTATCTAAGGCACTCTCTAGAAGTTAAAATGACGAATATCCTGTGTTGCCACTGTTTGAAATAGGATATTATTAGGGGCAATAGCTGGTTTGCATGCTCAGTAGCTGAACCATGCAATATTAAGGAAAGCAGTTTAGCATTGCATAGGAATAGGGTGTTTACGCATTTTGTTATCAAAAGTACTAAAGCCATCTAATCTAAAACGATTAGCATATCGGCTAGCCAAAAAGTTAATCATTGTCCCTCACCACCAGTTGAATGAAACCACGACCGAAAGTAATGGCTCTAGCTGGTTGTCAACCGGTGATGATCCACAGTTTATTATTCATCCTGCTCGCCGCATACCTTCACGAACCTTTGCGAAAGGATGGTATCTTCTTCGCGTAAAAATAACTGAAGCGAACCATCAGTCGCACGTGGGAAAGTTGTATTCCAATTTACAGAAAGGCGAGCTAACCACTGTAGACGTGCCATGGCACAGCACCAAATTTGTAAACCGCCTTTTCTATCTTGAAAGCAACAACAGCATGCTTCGCTTTGACCCTTGTGAAGCAGAAACTGAGTTTACTCTGAACACGTTCATGATATCGAAAGTGCCATCTTTCATTGCCATGCGACACATGAAGCAGCGATTATATAAGCTGCTAAGTCATGTCGATGATGTAGAAGAATACCTTGATACAAACCGTAAGCTTAACGGTGGAACGTTAATAGAGACAGTATACGAAGAATACAATAAAACCTTTACCACAGGAGTGATGGAAAAAAGCTATCCGTTTTGGGTAGAGTTCGACGAGCCGCGCGCTTTACAGAAAATGCAGCAAACCTTCACCCCAGAACAGTCAGAAGTGAAGTTTTCTATTATTCTTCCTACTTACAACACAGACCCTATTTATTTAAGAGAGTGTATCGATTCTGTTCTGCAGCAAACTCACACAAATTGGGAACTATGTATTGCCGATGATGCGTCGACCAACGCTGAGACTATCAGCACATTGAAGTCGTACGCACAAAAGCACGCCAACATAAAGTTGAATCTGCTAAGTGAAAACGGGCATATATCCAAATCAAGTAACGCCGCTTTAAGCATGGTAACTAGCGACTACGTTCTACTGCTTGACCATGACGATACGTTACCTGCTCACACGTTATCCTTCTTTGCGAAAGCTATAACGGACAACGCAAACGCGAAAGTGCTTTATGGAGACGAAGATAAAATAGACGAGCAGGGCAATCGCCATCAGCCACACTTCAAACCTGATTGGAACCCTGATTTACTCTTAAGCCAAAACTACATATGTCACCCGGTAGTATACAAAACAAGCGTGCTTAAAAAGATAGGTGGATTTAGAGTAGGTGTAGAAGGTTCGCAAGATCACGATTTACTTTTACGAGCGACAGGCGGCCTTAAGCATGGTGAAGTTGTTCATCTACCTTTCATTCTTTATCACTGGCGTGTCATTGAAAATTCGACAGCGTCTGATGCTTCAGCTAAATCATACACGACTGATGCTGGCATTGAAGCCATAAGACATTTCCTCGAACATTCAGGTCAAAATGCCTCAGTTGATAAAGGCAATTATCCAAATACTTATAAGGTTAATTGGGCGCTGCCAGATGAGCAACCACTCGTTAGCTTGGTCATTCCGACAAGAGATGGTTATGACATTTTAAAGCAGTGTTTAGAGTCTATCTATGACAAGACCTCATACAAGAATTTCGAAATTATTGTTGTAGATAACCAAACTACCTGTGCCAAAACTTTGGGCCTCTTCAGTGAGTACACTAGTACAAAAACTAATTTCAGAGTCTTGAAGTGGGACAAACCGTTCAACTATTCCGCAATTAACAATTTTGCTGTCTCGCAGGCCGAAGGCGAAGTAGTTGGGCTAGTTAACAACGATATCGAGGTTATAAACGAAGACTGGTTGTCAGAAATGGTATCGCATGCCCTAAGACCAGAAATTGGCTGTGTAGGGGCGAAGCTCTATTATCCTAATGATACTATCCAACACGCTGGTGTTATTCTGGGAATTGGCGGAGTTGCCGGTCACTCTCATAAATATTTCCACAAGAGCGAACCGGGTTACTTTACGCGCTTGCATCTTGTTCAAAATCTGTCAGCAGTTACAGCAGCATGCTTACTGGTCCGTAAGTCTGTGTTTGAAGAAGTAGACGGACTAAACGAACAAGATTTAACAGTAGCTTTTAATGATGTAGATTTTTGCTTGAAGGTACATACTGCAGGCTATAGAAACCTATTTACCCCGTGGGCTGAACTTTACCATCATGAGTCAATAAGCCGCGGTGAAGAAGACACGCCAGAGAAAGTGGCGCGTTTTAACAAAGAAAGTGAGTATATGAAGGAAAAGTGGAAAAAGCTATTGTGCAATGACACAGCTTATAACCCTAATTTGTCCAATACCCATGAGAACTTTTCGCTGCGTTAGGCTCTGAACAACTAGAAGTATTATGAACAACTTTCCTCTATTTTTTATCCATATTCCTAAAACCGCTGGTTCAAGTTTTCGTGTAGCTGCAGAACAATATTTTGGGCCAGAAGCTACTTTTTTTGACTACGGTAAAGGCTCAAACGAAACTCATCCTGATATTTTAAAGTTTGAATACGAGTCTAAAGACAGGTATCTGGCGGGCAAGAGCATAAAGAAAAATGCAAAGTTTTTGTCAGGGCATGTCATTTACCCCAAGTACGCTCCATTCTTTCCGACAAAGAGCGTAATAACGTTTGTTCGTGACCCTGCCCAACAAGTGCGTTCACACTATGAACACTTTTCAAGACTTCACGGTTATAAAGGCAGCTTCGAAGATTTTATAAAGGAAAACCGCTTTGCCAATATGCAGTCTAAAGCATTAAATGGAGTTTGGGCTGATGCTATCGGCTTTATTGGTATTACGGAACGCTACAATGAATCAATAGCTCTGTTTAATAAATACTATGGAACCGATATTAAAGTACTAGATATAAACAAAAATACGGCCAAAGCATCCGATACTTATACGTTCACTGAGAGTGAGACTTTACTTATCAAAAAAATGAACGCGAAGGACTATGAGCTATACAATTTCGCGCTAGATCGCTTTACGTTACATAAGGAGTTGTTAGATAAAGAGCTTCCTTTAGTTAGATTTGGCCAGATGAATATATTGCCGAAAGATAAAGGGAAGCAACTTAATATATGGGCGTGTTGTTACGAGCAAGAAGAAGCATTAGAAGCCGATATATTACTAGATGGAAAAGTAGTCGAGCACATTAAACTATCTGACTACAGGGCGTTAGCCTCAGAGAGAAATATTCATCGCGACGGGTATATTGGGAAGTCTTACAAATATCCAGATACTTTTAAAAACGGTCAAACAATTAAAGTTGTAGAAAAGCAAACGCAGATAGTGATTTTTGAAGATGTTGTTAGCTAAAAAGCAAACTTCCGATACTGTTAGGTCTATTGAAATAGTCTCAAAATGAAAAAAGAATTACAGCAGAAACGCCTTCGAAGTCGAGCCGTTGCAACTAAGCAATACGCCAAACGTTACGCTAAAGCTATACGTAACAAGGTTACTGGTGAGAAACAGGCCAAAGGTCACGTTAAGGTAGACAGGTTTTGCTTAACCGATACTGAGTTGGCCTTCATCCAACAGGAAATAGAAAAAGGGAATAAGAACTTCGAGAAGCTTATCGGTTTCAAAACTGGTGAATTGAATAATCACAGTGAAGTAAGAGTTTCGTTAGATACTGCCAAGGCATTAATTGCGAATAGTTTGCCTTCTACAGATATAACCACACTAGTTACTTTTATACTGAATCATGCAGACTTCTCTGTTAGTCAATTCATAATGAATGTAAACCTGTCCCCAGAGGTTTTTAGAGATTTAGCGATACTTTTTAGAAAGGTTAGCAAAAGTACGAGTTTTTATTTGATTGCAAGGGCCAAGATGATTCGGCCTAATGGCCCTATAATCTCCAACCTATTTGGTTCGATAGCAGACGAATACATAGCTACTTTGAATGTAGGTATTGGAGTTATCACGTACAACAGAAAAGACCATTTAGCAAAAACTGTCGAAGCCATCAAAGCCTTCACAACTGGTGATTATCAAATTGTTGTTGCCGACGACGGCAGTAAAGACGATACCGTAGAATGGTGTGAAAAAAATAATGTACCTCATACTAATTGCCAGAATAAAGGGGTTGTTCGAAACAAAAACAGGGCTTTGTATTATCTCAACGAAGTCAAAAAAGTTGATGTTTTGATTTTGTTAGAGGACGACTGTCGACCAAACAAAGAAAGTTGGCAAAAAGAGTGGGTCATAGCGGCACTTTTATGGGGTCACATTAATTATGCGCATAAGCGAATAATTAAAAAAGAAGATGCAGTTCTTTCTGGTACAGGTTCGAGTACTTTACCGTATCTTTGCAAGTTGGTTACAGGGCAATGTACAGCTTGTAGCAAGGATGCAATGGATAATATAGGGTATCTAGACCCTAGGTTTAGTGGCTACGGTGCAGGGCATGTAGAGTGGACTGAAAGATTCATTCGACAGGGGTACAATGGCAGCACGGAAAAACACTGGGTGTACCCTGCAATCAACACTGGCTTAAATTCTGATGACGCACCGACTTTCAAAAATCCTGAGCAGTTAGAAAAAAACCGAGCGCTGAAGAAAAAAATAAGTAAAGATGCTCACAAGCGTGAACCTTGGGTAAATACTGATGAAGAAAATGAGTTTCTTGAAGAAATAGAGTCGATTAAAGATCAATAAAACGGCGAATTATTTGTAACTACTATTTTTATTATTGACGCTAGATTATTCGCCAATCAATAATACAAGAATACTGGTGAGGTATAATTCGCCGAATTTGGAATAAAAGTATGGATGCTGTAACGTTGCGTGGCTTGTTTTTTTTAGTTTTATTATGTGTAGCTTCATGTGGCGGCGACTCCCAATCGTCCCCACCAACGGTGTCTGAACAGGAGCAATTAAGTCGCTCTTATTCAATTACTCTGCCACAAGAAATTACTTCTGATGACACAGTTTTCATAACTGTAAACGACTTTAATGACAGCAATTCGCAAAAGGTTACGGTAGAGTCGTGGAATACATCATTGGAAACTTCACTAAATATAGTGAATACCAGTGAAGGCAAATTCAGTTTTATTGCGCCCCAAGTACGTAAGCGCACATCATTTAGTATTACAGCAAACCTAGTAAATGAAGCCGGAACGAAATTTAATGTCAGCGCGCAGTCTTTAATACTTCCTTCCAAGCCAAATCTAATTGTCATTTTCACCGACGACCAAGGATATGCTGACATCGGCGTTCATAATATTGTTCAAGACATCAACACGCCTAATATAGACAAGCTAGCGGCCAATGGGGTGCTATTTACTAATGGCTACATAACTGCACCCCAATGCACACCCTCTCGAGCGGGAATGGTTACTGGTGTCTATCAACAACGATTTGGAGTAGATGACAACCGATATACACCAATACCTGAAAATGTGGTTACCATGGGAGACCGTTATTCTGACCTTGGTTATACAACAGGAATGGTTGGCAAGTGGCACCTTGAAGTAGATCAAAATTCAAAGCCATGGTTCAAAGAAAACTTTCCAAATACACCCATAAGTGAGTTTAACCCTGGCAAGTTACCTTCATCGCTTAAGGAGCGATATTACCCGTCATCAAAAGGTTATAAATACAATTATTTCGGTTATGCAAACCGTTATTGGGCCAACTATGACCTTCAGGGCAATCAAACCCAGTTGGGTTGGATAAGTAACTCTGACTACAGGTTAGATGTTGTTTCAGATGCAGCAACACAATTTATAGACATAAATCACGATGAGCCGTTTTATCTTCATGTGGCTCACTACGCCCCACATGTACCTTTAGATGCTACGGAAGATTACCTATCACTATTCCCTGAGCAGTCATCTAATCGACGTAGGTACGCATTAGCAATGATGTATGCAGTAGATGCAGGCGTAGGTAGCATAGTATCTAAGCTCGAAGAATATGGAATACTGGAAAACACTATTATTGCTTTTATCAGTGATAACGGAGCTCCAATAGGGCTCGACTTTACTGATGCTCCCATAACAGAAAAAGAGGCTTGGAATGGCTCACTGAATACTCCCTTGCTCGGTGAAAAAGGTATGTTGACTGATGGGGGGATAAAAGTGCCTTTTATCGTCCACTGGCCTGACAAGCTGCAAAGCAATACTGTTGTTGAAGAGCCGGTCATCAGCCTAGATGTGCTGTACTCTGCTATTAAACGTGCAGGTGCGCCTGAAACTGTTTTATCAGAACTCGACGGTGTTGATATTTTTCCGACTCAAGGTTTTAACAAGAGAGCTCTTATGAATCGCCCACTTTTTTGGCGTTTTTGGAATCAGTCAGCAGTACGTCTTGGTAACTATAAGTACCTTAAGATGGGGGAAGAGCACGAGTTTTTGTTTGATATGGCTTCAGACGAGGCAGTTTCCAATAACTTAATGTCAGACATGCCAGACAAAGCAGAAGAACTTAAGAACTTGTACGAGGCTTGGAATGCAGAGATGTATAGGCAGCCCCAACAAAACGCACTTAACTCTCAGGAACGGGAGTGGCTATCTTTTTATTTAAGGCCTTAACGCTTAACTTTGGTGATAGACTCGAACTGCTTTTTAAAACCTCATTTTATTAAAATGGGTTTATAGATTTAACTAAGTTGTAGAACTCTCATGTACATCAGGGTTATGCACTTATTGCGGTTGTCAGCGAGCCTGCAAATGGTAATATTAACCAATACAAACCTTTCAATGCCCACCGAGTATTTTCTATTAGATAGGACAAAATGGAAGCAGCAAATTACCCATTATTTTTTATTCATATATCTAAAACTGCAGGTTCTAGTTTTCGTGTTGCCGCCGAGCGCTACTTTGGTAAAGAACATGTTTTCTATGATTATGGGCCCAAAGCAAATGAAACTAACCCAGATATACGAACGTTAGATTATGAAAAACGTGATCGCTTTTCCGCTGGCATGAAGATAGTAGAAAAAGCTAAGTTTCTTACGGGGCATATAAATCACCCGAAATATGCGCCATTTATTCCGGCCAAAAATGCAATTACCTTTGTTCGTGATCCTATCCAACAAGTTCGTTCTCATTACGAACATTTTACGCGCCACCACCGTTACAAGCGTTCATTCAGTGAATTCGTAAATGAGCCGCGATTTAAAAACGTACAATACAAAGCGTTTCAAGGAACATGGCCAGATGCTATTGGCTTTATAGGTTTAACTGAACGTTACAATGAATCATTAGCACTCATTAACAAAATGTATTCTATCGATATCCAAGGGTTGGATATCAATAAAAATACAGAAAAAAAATCTTCAAGCTATGAATTATCTGACGAAGAGATTGCGCTGATCAAAAAGCATAACAAAGAAGATTTTAAGCTCTATGAATATGCGCTCACACGGTTTGAACGACAAAAGTTGGCTATAGAGTCTGATAGTCCTTTTATTCGCTATGGTAAGACAAGCATGGCTACAAGTCATGAAGGCAAAATGATGAAAGGTTGGGCTGCCGATTACGACAGCCAGGCCCCTGTAGCTATAGAAGTGCGTGTTGGTAAGAAAAAAATAGTTGAACTATCAGCCAGTGAATACAGAAGCACCGCAAACGAAAGAAACGTTCATCGAAAGGGTTTTGTTGGGTTTAGTTTTACTTATCCAAAAAAACTAAAAGATGGTACTCAAGTTGATTTTATTATTAAACGAACTGATGAAGTTTTGTTAAGTGACATTGTTAAGTCCTAGTACTTCAATGTCCTCATTGCACGGCTCAACTTTCGTCACTTTGTCCACTTAATGTTTCACTTGAATAGCCTTGCTATTTGTTCGACGAGGCCAGACATTATAACGCCTAGTGTAATAAGCATGAAATTGCCGCCCCCCCCCCTAATTTTGGATGTACCTGATTAGGGGAGACTGACCTTTTGAATAAGGCTTGCCGCGGCACTTTTCAAATCTTCATTACCAACAGAAACTAGTTCCTCAACATAATTTGAGAATTGTTTATTGGTAATAAAAAGTTCTCCATGTGATTTAAGCATAAGAATGATGTCTTTATCTTTTCTATTCTTTAAGAAACCTATTAAACGATTACAATGCTTAGGGTCTTTAGGCATAGCAAATTGGTTGTAGGGCATCCCTTCTAAAATTCCGAAAGCCTGTTGGTATTTCCAAGACGTACCTGTGTTAGAGTCAATCGATTTGAATACACACCCTGTACCAGAAAAATATTCGTTGAAATCTAGCGTGTTATCTTTAGTGATCCCATATAGGTTCGTATAAGCCGTTATTGCTCCAGGCCCGGTACAACTCCATACATCGTACATGAGAGTTTCAGTTTGAAAGCATCGATCAATAAATTTCAATACATCAAGTGCTAGTTCATGCTTTTTGGTGAGGTAAAACGCCATATTAGTATGCCAATAACCACCAAACTTGTCCTTCCTATGAAACATCACGAAATCTTGATTGTTACTTAGGTAAGCTAGGTGCCGCTTTATCTGTAAGTCACAATCGAGATACCAACCTCCATAAAGATAAAGTGCCATCAATCTGACTATGTCAGATTTTGCGGCAGGAATATTTATAATATCTAAATCAATAAATATACCTGTTTCAGTATGAAATTCTTTACATATCCTTTTTGCTTTTTCAGCATCAATTAACTCAATGTTAGCGTCATAATGTATAGCTTCTGCAGTTTTTATATTATTGGAATATGCATTTGGGAAATTAGCAGGATTATCCCAGTAAAAAAATATATTCAATTGTTACCTCTTTCTCACTAATGAGCTTACTAATTTTTGTATGTGGATCTCACGGATGTACAAAGAATCAACTAAGTGATGGTCATCAATGGAGGGTATATGAAACTTGTTAACTGCTAATGTACTCAGATCACTCGTTTCCTTTACCACATCAAAATAGCCAAAATTATTATTTTCACATTCTGCTTTTAGCATTTGGTTGAAGTAAAGATGCGCGCCGTTTCTTTCAATATTCGAAGCAAGCAAGTCTTTGAGTTTTTGACTTGCATATTTCCTCTGTTCTGGATCTGAAATATTTTCTGATATGATACGACTAGTGTAGTTTATGGCTTTGTTTCGTGATTCAGTTAACGTTGATAGATTAATTCCTTTAAATGTAATACTCAACTTTGGATGGGATTCAACAAAATTAAGCGTTCGATTCATGTAGCTTTTAATTAAATCTTGAATAAAGTCAGTATAATTAACGTCATCATCTTTAAAGACTTTACGATAATAGTAACCCAACTCTATATCAACTTGGCCGAACGCGAAACAAATATGGTCAGGGGAAAACTCCTCAATTTCAGATACTAAAGTACCGTAAGAGTCTAAGCTAGAGCGCCGGCGTCCAAATCCTGTTATCGTAGCCCCTGAAAGTGGGATGACCTTTATAGACAGGCCTCTCGTGTTCGGTACGCAGTCTCTTAACTCTGGCGTTATGTTGAAATACTTAGAATGGCTGTCACCTATAACGAGAATTTTCATAAGTATGCTTCTACTACCTTTTTATATTTATCAATTACTATACTTTTGTTTTGCTTTGCTTCGTTTAGTATTTCTAAAGTGATTTCTGCAATTGCACGTGCTGGCTCCATATATCTGTGAGCGCTAGGGCTGTTTAAACAAGCTAATAGATCCTTATCTAAATCTAGCTTTGTATTGTCTTCATAGAATTTTGAAAGGATATTTGGTAGCCTCAATTCCTTATTTACGAGAGTATAGTTACTGTCGTTAATGCTTAGTTCATCGACATAGCTGACAATTTCTTGCGGTGCCTTAGTTTCTAACAGGAAATGTTTAACTTTTGTTTTTACAACGCCTAGCCCCTCGTTTATGTTAAGTGACTTAAGCGGCTTTTTTAGTCCTAAGATGGATGAAAAGTCTTTGCATACACAGCCATCAACAAGAACTTTCTTGTCATATATTCTTAGGATAACATTCTGGTTACCGAATATTGCCTGCCATTTTTCTATTTTACTTTTAAAGTCAAGATAGTTTAACAATGTAAATGTAAATTTAGGCATTACTGAATCAGAGTCGTGACCACAAATTGCGCTACTGGGTGATGCCCCATAGAAGGGTTGTTTCGCTGCTTGTTGTTTTAGGGAGATCGCCAGCTTATCTTGACGTCGTAAATAACAAATAACTCTAACTTCATCGAAATATTGTTTGGAGAAGTTAAAGAGTTCTTCAATCTCTTTTTCGTCCTCTATAAAAGATAAGTGCTCTGCTGATATTACTGCATTTCCTTTCTTTGAATTGGCGATTAACTCATAAAAAGATCTTTGTGGTTTAGCAACAATATGGCTTCTGTGAGCGGTCACGGAAATCAATTCAGAAGAGTTACCGCTTCCATTTGAAGTCAAAAAATTAACACCTGCATCAGCAAGCTGGTGTTCTGATTGTTTCAAAGACCATTGAAGTGATGTCGTCCCCGTTTTGTGATGTCCCATATGAATGTAGAGAGTTCGTGATCCTTTCAACAAATGTGCTTTATTTGCCGTTGCATCGGGCCTACCTTTCCCTGCCCAACCATCAAATATAGAGCCTATGTCGATACCAATACCACCTTTCTTTTTGATAATGTTGCAATAGTGTTTTCCCAAATATCCTGCCGCAACTAAAAACACATCCCCTCTTCTCTTTACATTTATCTTAGATTCTATTTCTGGATATAGTGTAGGGTAGTGAAACTCTCCACTTTGCATAAATGATTGGTGCCCAGGAATCCTTATATGATCACACTTGGGTAAGTTGAAGTGTGATGCTATTTGGTCGGATATGTCAGTATGGGATATGACTGTTAGTTGATCTAAGTCTTTTAAAAGCCGGTTGAACAGGCCTTCTTTGTGAAAGGGTTTAAATATGAAATGATCAAATATGGGTACGCTTTTTTCGACTGACGCCTCGATTGTCGTAAGACAAACTGATTGCGCCGCTTGTGGGATTATATTGGTGTCATTGGTGCTATCTCTGAAATGAAGCCAACTAGGAGCACCAACAATGTCTGCATTTTTTATTGCGTCTAAAACTAAAGATTGAAGACGAGTCATACTAGGTTGGAGATAGTCGTCACCAAAGACTCGTTTTAGCTCTTCTACTACACTACTACCAAACTGGTAGGTTAGAACTTGATTCAGAAAAATGTCTTTATTGAACAGATTGGGGTAGGCTAACACTCTTCCTTCACCATCTCCCAGTCTAACCATCGAAAATGGCTCTTTTTTGGTTATCGCATTTTTAAGTAGTTCATATAGCTCGTAAGTACAGTCAAAAGGGTTTTTTTCGTTACTGTAGAATAGTGAACGTTGAAGTTTTTCGGTCTTTCGTATCTGCTCTAAAAGTATGTCTTTCATTCAAATCCAATAGTCTTTTATAAACTTGTCAGCCGTGACAATGATGCATTGTGTTAATTGCTATAATACCCAAAACGTATTGTATGTTCTATTTCATTATTGCAGTTTAAGATAGCAACTTCGGGGCGGACCTCACTGGTCACTATTAAGCTTACTGTGGTAGCATACTTAGATAAAATTGAATATATACTCAACTTAAATTGAGTATAGAGGTTGTTATGGATATAAAAAAATTAAAGCTCAGCCGAAAGCCATCGACGCTTTCTCCAAAGGGATCTATTGATGACCTGCAAGGTGGTAATCTTGAAGGGTGGGCGGCACAGATCGGAATCAATGAGCCGTTAGTTGTGGCAGCATATACGAGTGAGGGTGAACTACTCGGTTATGGTAAAGCTGACCAATTGAGGGAGGATTTATTGGAGCATGGGGTTAATGAAGGCTACCATGGATTCAGTATCGCTATAAACGAGGACAATCTATCGCCAGGAAGTGAAATAGTATTAAAGGACTATATTACCCATAAAACTATACAAACAAACAGTTACGTCACCCCAACCTACGATAAGCAGTTATCAGTAAGTGTGGATAGTGTAATTAAAAATCGTCTGAACTTCACGGTAACAAGTAGTGTTGCTATTGGCACAGCTGTACTAAGGTTTTCTCACAAGGGGATCGCTTTCTGTGACCACGCGATAGAGAGTGATAGTACACATTTAAGCGACCATATATGGTTACCTGCTGTTTTACTTAACGGGCATGAAAATCAAGTTGACATACATGTTGTCGGTGCACACGATCGTGCAGGATGGGGAATAGTCAACAGCGACCCAATACTAACGCCGTCAGAATATCTAACCCATAGCAATACTTCCCAGTCATTTATCTCCCGACAAGCAGGCGCGGATTGGAGATATGAATCTCTGGTCTTACAATTGGGTAATTGTGGAGGAGACGCATCGGCGATTGATCGTATAACAACTGCTCACCGCGTGTTAGTAGAGTCGCATGAAGGGCGGAAATATTATCCGAAGCTCTCTTTGCCGTTTTGTAAACAGCCTCAATTTAGCATTATTATTCCTGGCTACAATAAGTTTGAGCTGACGTATCATGCCATCGCGTCAATAATACTGTCTTACAATGAATGTTCCTATGAAGTGATTATCGCAGATGACTGTTCTACAGATGAAACGTCAGAAGCGGAGAATCTAATAGAGAATATCGTGATCTCTCGTAATAAAGATAATTTACGTTTTCTACGGAGTTGCAACAAAGCATCACGCTTGGCAAAAGGGAACTTTATTGTTTTTCTCAACAACGACACAGAAGTTAAGTCTCATTGGCTTGATGCTCTTTACGAGCAACATGCAATAGATGAAAGTATTGGCTTAACCGGAAGCAAGTTGCTAAACCTAGATGGAACTTTGCAGGAAGCCGGCGGCATTGTTTGGGGCAATGGCGAGCCATGGAATGCTGGGCGAAATGAAAACCCTTTTGCTCCTGAATGGAACTACGCTCGCGAAGTAGATTATCTCACCGGCGCTGCTATGTGTATCAAAGCAGATGTTTGGAAAGAGGTGGGGGGCTTTAGTGATGAATTTGCGCCTTGCTATTATGAAGATGCCGACTTGGCTTTTAAAGTCCGGGAGGCTGGCTACAGGACAGTTTATGTTCCTCACTCCGAAGTGATCCATTTCGAAGGGCAGAGCCATGGTACCGACCTTAAAAAGGGCTTGAAGGCTTACCAAAAGGTAAATGAAAAGACTTTTCGAGCGAAGTGGTTCAAGCAATTTCGTAATCGCGTAAAACCCTCTTTAACTGAACTTCAACTGGAAAAAGACCGGAATATTGAGCAGCGAGTTCTGGTTCTTGATTATGCAATTCCTCAGCCTAACCAAGATGCGGGCAGTTATGCGGCAGTAGAAGAAATGAAGCTCATGCGTGCTTTGGGCTTTAAAGTAACATTCGTGCCAGATAACC
The DNA here is from genome assembly GCF_054960505.1 of Alteromonas sp. G4i13. NCBI lineage: Bacteria > Pseudomonadati > Pseudomonadota > Gammaproteobacteria > Alteromonadales > Alteromonadaceae > Alteromonas > Alteromonas sp. G4i13. Next base: position 29,358 of record NZ_JBHNYX010000033.1, read on the forward strand.
TGGCGCATATGGGGAAGTTTAATCGCCAACTAGAAGCATTAGGTATAGAGGTACTGACGGTGCCATTTTATGTATCAGTCAGGGACGTCTTGGAACGTAGACTGGATGAAATGGATGCCGTGTATATAACCAGATACAGTGTCGCTGAAAAGTATATAGACGTAATTAAGGCCAAAGGGAAACCTGTAATATTCAATAACGCTGACTTGCATTTTCTTAGAGAAATTCGAGCAGCGATTACCGCAGAAGATGAAGAGCTGCTAACTAGTGCACTACAAACTAAAAAAGCTGAACTTGCTGTTTGTAAAAAGGCGGACGCAATTCTCTGCTATAACGACAAAGAACATGCGGTTATAACGAGTCATATCTACGAAAGCGATAAGCTGTTTATAACGCCTTGGGTATTAGGAGAGCGCCAGTTTAAAACTCCAATAGATGAACGAGAAGGAATAACTTTCTTGGGAGGGTTTAACCACATGCCTAATATTGAAGCAGTGCTATTTCTGGTAGAGGAGGTTATGCCTAAAGTATTGGCATCGAACCCGGACATTAAGTTGTACGTTTACGGTAGCAAGATGCCAGAATCTATTAGTAAGCTAGAGACTGAAAACATCAAGATGGTAGGCTTTGCTGAAAGCTTAGATGATGTCTTTAACAATCACAAACTGTTTGTAGCTCCATTACTTTCTGGAGCAGGTATTAAAGGTAAAGTTCTTGAAGCGATGGCTTATGGTACGCCCTCAGTGGTAACAGATGTTGCAGCAGAAGGGACTGGCTTAGTAAACAACGTCAATGCTGTGATAACCAATAACGCAAGTGACTTTGCTGCGGCTATTGTTGATTTATATTCAGATAATGAAAAATGCCAAAACTTTTCTGAAGCAACAAGAATCTTATCAGCTGATAAGTTCTCAAGAAGCTCGGGACTAGCAAAATTTAGAGAAATATTCGAAAGTGTCGGGCTGTATACTACACGTTAACTTTCAAAACTATTACAAGGTCTAAAGCGAAAATGTATGTCAAAAATATATAACAACGCATTTTATGATTTACAAAGCAAGGAAAGTTACGAAAGTGCTCTAGTTGTCTTAGCTTTGCTAAGACAAAAGCTCGGTGAAAAAATAAAACTGGACTCAATAATTGATTTTGGGTGTGGAGTAGGCAGCTGGCTAGCTGCTGCAAAGGAAGTAGGCTTCAAGAAAGTTTGTGGTACTGATGGCGAGTACGTCCCTAAAGATCGACTGATGATAGAACAAGATGAATTTCTGCCTAATGATTTATCAGTTCCGTCAAGAGTATATATTCCTAGAAAAAAATTTGACCTTGCCATATCACTCGAGGTCGCAGAGCATTTACCTGAAGAGGTCGCCTCAGATTTTGTAGCTAAACTCACATCAACTTCCGATATTGTGCTGTTTTCTGCGGCAATTCCTTACCAGGGCGGGCATGGGCATGTTAATGAAAATTGGTTGGAGTATTGGATACAAAAGTTCAACGACCATAGTTTTAAACTTCTGGATATTATTAGGCAGGAGATTTGGGATTCGCCTGAAGTCGCATGGTGGTATAAACAGAATATAGTTGTTTTTATAAAAAGCCATGATGACAGTAAGTTTAATTTTGAAGACGGCTTTCAGCATTCCATTATTCATCCGCACCAGTTTTTAACTGCAGTTCATCGTAATAAGGTCAAAGTAAGCCGCAATTTAAACGAAGATATTATTTATAGTAGTAACTTAAAATTCGACAAAAGACATATTTCTTATGGAACAGAGGTTTCGTACTTAGTTGAAGGCACTCCGACAGGTGAGACCGATAGTAAAAAAGCGCGAGAGTTGGCTCTTTGTGAATCACTTAATGCAATCGAGTCTATAGAATTCAATACTAAAACCTTGGCTAGACTGGCTTATGAAAAAAAATGCTGCCTTCCTGATTACATTTTTCTTGGAGGTAACGATTCGCTACGTAATAGCATTGATTTTATGTCAAAACAAGCAGGTGCTTGGCTTCCTCCGACAGGCTACTCTGGCTTCTTTGAAGAATATTTTATAAAAACACAGCAGAATGGGTGTTGTGATCGTAGGCGTAATCGCAGCTTTGAGTTATTACATAAAGTTCTTTCTAATAATAAGCAAGTTGACGACAAATGGCTTCACTTATTGATCCTCATGACTCGCGAAAATGTAGATATCGCTTGGTATTCAAGCCTGTTTAATTGGAAAAATATGAAGAAGAAAACTTGTGACTTTTCGTTCCTTTTGTTTTTTATGCCTGAAGATGCACTAAATTCACTAGGGTTTAATGAGTCGAAAACAAAAATCTTCTTCAATGAATTTTCTGATAAGGAAAAAATCGAGTTAAAGGGTTTGGACCTTGTTTGGGAGAGGGAAAAAATGCCAGTAGAAGAATTCATAGCAAGTTGTTGTAGAAAATGGGAAAGAGTCGTTGGACACACCAACTTCGTCTATATAAAAAGCATGAAGGAGTTAGCTGAGCACATAAATTGCTGACTAGCAAGTTCAAATTAATTGGACTATAGTTCCTACGAAGGTATAAGTATAAAGTATTTAGCTCAAATCTAATTAGACAGCGACATGCAAAAAATTGGTTAACTGCCAAACTAAGTTTGAGCTGGCACAAATTAAATAATTAAATGCTCTTCGATATACTTTTTTGAAAAGTCATCTAACGATGAAGGGGAACGACACCATGTGGTGTCCTCTTTTATTACTTTTGCAGGGGTACCCACTGCTATCACTTTACTTGGGATTTTTCCTGTAACAATGGCTCCAGTACCAATTATTGAGCCGTCGCCAATTTCACAGCGCGATGTTAAAGTACATTGCCTCCCTACCCATACATGATCGCCCAGTTTTACTGTTTTGTGAATATCATTGACTATGCTTCCTTTCTGAAGATCGACGATGCCATGTTGGTCTGCTGTCTGTATTAGTATGTCGTCGGAAAACATACAGTCCTCACCACAAACAAAAGATGAATTTGCACATACTATTTTTATACCATTTGATGAAGTATTTTTCCCAATTTCAACATGGCTATTTCTCCAAAGCCTTATGTCAAATTTTCCTCTGCTCCCCTGTAAAAGCCTCACAGACGCATTATCATCTCCAACATAGACAACGATATTTCCAGACGATGACTCTAAAGTAATATCGAGAGAAGATATAAAAGGTTTATCACCGTGTTTGAGAATAGTTAGCTTTAACATTCCTGAGTTAAGAGCACTCAAAGAACCTTCACTAATGTTAATGCAAGATGATTTATCGAATCCATTTCCCACGGTAACGTTCTTAGGGGGAGAATTAAGTTTATAGTTTTTCATATTTATTCTAAATCAGATGTCTTTTTATTAATACGGTTAAACCTCTTATTCTTCTAAAGTTGACGAGATAGGAGAGCCTTTGGCCTAGTCTGTAAATAGCGGCAAGTTCTCAAAATAATCGACCTCTTTACAATATGTATTTTCTAAGAATGTTCTGACCTCGTCAGGCATTGCAGCTGTTTGACCACTAAATACCTTGTCTTCATAATTTATGAAATATTCGAGATTGAATTCTATTTCTAGTAAATCGCAAACTTTTCTGATTATTTTAAGTGGCTCTATGTTAATAGCGTCAAACTTGTAATAGAGAAAGTCATCTTGAAATATATCTTTCCAATTTTCCAAATCTTCTATGAAGTGTCCTCGTCTTAGAACATCGGACCGCTTTGCAACATTTAATAGGTTACTCACGTCCTTAATATCAAGGCCCTCGTTTCTCACAATCATTTTCATATGAGACCAAGCTCTATCAACTGGATTACGAACAGAAAGTACGGCTTTTATTTCAGGATAAATATCTTTTATGTCTCTTATTGCCTTTCGAGGAAGCATAATGTAGTCAGGGCTATAGTCTCCAGCAATTTTGTGCTCTGGCACTATATCAAATAGTTTTTCATACCAGTCGATATCAACGTCTAACTTAGAGAAAAGATTAAACCACTCAAGACGTTCGAAGAACTTTTCATCCCTTTCTAATTGACTGCCCTTCGTTATTTCTAGCCTGAGTGATTCCAGCGCCTGCCGCCTTCTATGATAAACTGGCCATTCATTGTGCTCAGGAATTGAAAAATTGTTGAAAAAAACAAACTCTTTTGCTGGCATATTAGTGATGCTTGGATGTTGCTTTAACACATCGTATAGCCAAGTTGTTCCCCCTTTTTGCATTCCAATACATAAAAAATTAGGTATTCCCATTAAACGCCCCTAAATAAAGTGTGTGACATGAACTAAACGAACTCCTTTCGAGTCTATAATTCAGAATGAGTTGTGCAAAAATAATGTTCAATAAATTTCTCCCACGTTGAGAAAAATTTACTTTCATAGTTAGTTTTCTCGTTTGAACGTTTTAAAAACAATAGCTGATTGTGAGTAGTGTTTCTAATTTCCACATCATATTTTTCTCCAATCTCCAATAGAATCTGTTCACAATATGATAATTCCTCATCGCCCGAGTTATTAATCATAATTTGGGGGAGGCCTGTAGTTTTTCTAAGAAGATTGTCAATATCTTCGAGTGACCTTACATCTATTTCACGAATAGTCAAAGAGCCTGCGACTAAGCGTAAAAATTCATTGGAAAGCTCTTTTTTGTGGTTAACTATAACCCAGCACTCATCTACCTTTCTACTCGTCTCACTGACGTCAAAATGCACGTGCCCTAGTGATGGGAAGTATGTATTGTCGATGACCGAGTTGTATGACTTGTACGTGAGCTTTTCTTTTACTTTAGGAGAAGTTATGGGAACCAACGATATTACTTTGGTTTGCGTTTCTACTTGTATATCAGGAAATGTCTCACTGAGATTTATTAATGTCGACGGCTGCTGAATATTCAAAAGCTCTTCAAAACAAGTTTTTCCAACGAATTTCACAAAGTTTGGATGAGAACGCCCTTCAGATGGATTCCCTATCACGAAGTAACTTGCATCTTTAAAGTTCCAATTGCAAAGGTCAACTTTAGCCTGTGCTATATAGTGAGCAAGCTTGTTTTTCATACCATATTCGTTTGGCAATAAAACAAAAACTTGTTTTCGCTTAAGAATATCTTCCTTAAGCTCTGATAGTTCATCCCAGATTTTTTGTTCAGTAACGTTATGAGATTTTGCTGACGCATCTGAAAGATAAACTAATTCATCTGATGCGTAAGAACAATCAGTCATTGCCAGTGCCATTTCTTCAAATGATGTGAGCTCATGAAAGTCATGGCACGCGGTAAATCCTTCCATAGCATGCTTGTGTGAGAACATTGGTTTCGTATGCGATAGGGCTTCCGCAACCTTGATTTTTAGACCCGTTGAAAATTCCATTGGGATGATAGCAGCGTGAATACCATCATAAAATTGGTCAATACTGTCTACATAGCCAACGGTCTTAAAAAAAGGGTTATCTTTAACTTCAATGTCATTACAAATTGAGCCGGCTATTTCAACGGTTAGCGGTGCACAATATTTCTTAAAAATAGGGGTAGCGCGCTCTATAAATCTTAAAATATTAACTCTGTTAATATTATTGTTCGCACCAATGAAACCAAATTTTATTCCTTCTTCAGTACTTGGAGAAAACGCCTCTCTCCTGTCGTCAATATGTAGAAGTGTAGAAACCTTAGCTTTTGTCCCCATCATTTTGAAATCAGCTTCTTCTTCTTCTTTAATTGCCCAAACTAAATCAGCTCGGTCCAGTGCAATTACTTCCTGATCTTCAGTAGTATGAAAGAACTCTTTGCCTATCCCTTGACTTGCAAGTAACTCACGTCGGCCACTAAATTTGTCATGTGTGTCGAGGACTTTGTAGGTCTTTTCTGGTGCTAACTCAAGTGCTTTGCTCAGCCACGTATAGTTGACAATACAAACATCATACTCACGAGAAGCGAATGTTTTAGATAGGTGATTCTCAAGTGCCCAGTCCCACCATTCATCTATACGATGGTCGTCACCTTCTTTTGGCCAGTCATGTAAAGGCTTCGAAGGCCACACGTGGTCAACTATATCCCATTGTTCGTCCATTCTTTTACGCGTTTCGATAGGAATATAATCGCGCCAATCCCCCTCGCTTGCATAATGTACGTAATGAATTTCAAATCCCAAAGATTGAAGTTTAGAACAAACGCTGTAAATCCTTTTTCTATTTCCATAGTTCAAAGGCCAAGTGGGGGTGGGGGCGACTACTAACGCTCTTAGAGCTTTATTCTTTTCCATCTTCAATTCCTTCAAGTCCATCGAAGCCTGCAAGGGTTAGAATAGTGTTCGCATATATAGCTGAAAGTTGCCATTGAAATTCACCCGCATCGTCTGTTGCGAAATATAGTCCCTGAAGGTTGCGGTACCTTGGCGGAAGACTACATAGGTAATCTTTTATATTAGTAAGCTGGTCAGCAAGATTTTTTTCAGCCTTTGACGGGTTCATCATGAAATCAGAAGCAGCTTGCCATGCTGAGCGGCGTCTAAACCAGTCTCGTGTCAAACGTTTTCTCTCTACAAGATGGTCGACACTTGCTTTAGGGTTATAGACCTCTATGTATTCACTTTGCTTGACAAAGTTTATTAATTCACTTTCTTCGTTAGATAGTAAAACTTGTCCGCCACCTTTTCGGCCTAAATTTGTACTGAAACCGCCTGCTTCTTCTAACACCTTTTTGGAAAATGAGATATTTGCACCGGCAAACCATTCGTTACTACCAGCTATTCTTAGTTCGCCCCCCCAATCAACAACCGAAACGTTGCCTACAAGTGCGTCACTAAGCCAGGAAGGTCTTGGGATTTCCCAGATAGGTGCGATACGACCACCAACGACTCCTACATTGTCGAAAGTTTCGAAGGCATTTAATACTTCTTCAACCCAAACCTGAGAGGCGATTGCATCGTCGTCTAAGTAAGATATGTAAGGAGATTTCGCTAGTTTGAAACCGACATTGCGGGCATTAGATAAACCTGGAGTCTTTTCGAATACGTAAGTTAAGTTTTCAATTGATTCGAAGTCTTTCTTTACTGTTGCACCTTCACCTGTTTCAGCATCTGGTGTGTTATCAATAATGAGAACTTCAAATTTATCATCATCTAGCGTTTGTTGCGTAAGGCTCTTAACAGCCTTTTTCAAAACTTCGTACCGATTATATGTACAGATAACAACCGAAATAAGAGGCATTTTATAGAACCTCCAATTTGTGAAATGCAATACCTAACTTTCTGTTATCAGAGGATTCTGGCTTCACCTCAGAAGGTGAAAATAGATGGGGAATAAACAGACTTATTAAAGTATCCTGAACTCTTGAACTCGCGGGTAAAGCAGCAATAAGTTCAATACCTTCATTTCTTTTTTCGAAGTCATAGCTGACTAAGTCACCATCTACGTATAATTTAATTGAGTTCAGTATTTCTGGCTTAATTGCATTTACAATTGAAATACGCAGTGTTTTTTCTTGTGTTCTATCAACGGGTACGTGGAAATTGTTCAGTCTTTCAGGACCTGTCCAGCGGTAATGACCTTCGTCACCATAAGCTTCCGCCTCATAAAAATTGTCGCCAACAGGGACCACATCGTTGGCATCAATGAGCACTCTCGGCAACTTACTTCTCGTCATCAGCGTAACTTCTGGTAAGTTAAAGAATAGTTCACTGTCGTACACAGCTTTTTCTAGTTTGTTGATGTGAGCTTGTTGGCTTTTTATGGTTGCGTATAACTCAGCTACTTTTTCTAGTATGTATTCAGCTCTTTCTTCCGAACGATGTGACGAAAACTCGCCTTTCATTCCATTGAAAATTTGATCTTTATCGGTCATCTCGTTTTAACTTCCAAATTATTGCTGGTTTTAATTATAAAATGCATTGGTATTCTGTAATAAAATTACTGGTGAGTCTATGCCTGAATAGGAAGTTCCGCTTTAAACTGGGTGGGGGAAATCATATACTGCAATCGAGAAGTTTATTTTTAAATTTAATTTGCTAAGGCTCCATCAATGAGAAAAGGAATAATACTAGCTGGCGGATCTGGCACACGTTTGCACCCGTTAACTAAGGTGGTAAGTAAGCAACTTATGCCTGTTTACGACAAGCCGATGATTTTTTATCCGTTAACCACGTTAATGATGTCGGGCATCCGTGATGTACTCATTATCACTACGCCTGAAGAGCAGCAGCGATTTATCGACCTTATTGGAGATGGCTCGGCGCTAGGAATGAATATACAGTACGCAGTTCAGCCTTCGCCCGATGGCTTGGCACAGGCATTCCTTATAGGCGAGCAGTTTATTGGTAACGATAGTTGTTCACTAGTTCTTGGTGATAATATTTATTACGGCCACGACTTAAAACTGTCTTTGCAGAATGCGTATAAGCAAGAGCATGGTGCAACGGTGTTTGGTTATCACGTTAACGACCCTGAACGCTACGGCGTGGTAGAATTTGATGATGACTGGAATGCACTTTCAATAGAAGAAAAGCCTGCTGTTCCTAAATCAAACTATGCCGTAACCGGTCTTTACTACTACGACAACCGCGTAGTCGATTTTGCTAAAGAAGTTAAGCCATCACCCCGTGGTGAACTTGAAATTACAGACTTGAACAACTTATATCTTCAAGATGGAAGTTTGAAAGTAGAGCTAATGGGCCGAGGCTCTGCTTGGCTTGATACGGGCACACTAGACTCACTTCTTGATGCAGCAAACTTCGTGGCGGCTATCGAAAAACGTCAAGGGTTGAAAGTATGTTGCCCAGAAGAAGTAGCCTATAGAATGGGCTATATCAACGCTGAGCAGCTTGAAAAGCTTGCGGCACCACTAAAGAAGAGTGGTTATGGCGATTACCTGCTAAAAGTGATTAACGATAGAGTTAAGATCTAGCTTCATATCAAATTCTAAAAGGTGGCATTGCCACCTTTCTTCTTATTTTAAATTGCCAGTTTGTACGGAAAGTAAATGCAAGTAATTAAAACAAATATCCCTGACGTAAAAATCATCGAGCCTAAAGTATTTGGTGACGAGCGAGGTTTTTTTCTAGAAACCTTTCGCACCGACTGGTTCAAAAAAGAGTGCGCAGATGTAGATTTTGTTCAGGATAACCATTCTAAATCTAGACAAGGTATCCTTCGCGGCCTTCATTATCAAATGGAGCAAACCCAAGGCAAATTAGTACGTGTAGTTAGCGGTGAAGTATACGATGTAGCCGTAGACATGCGTAAAGACTCACCTACATACGGTAAGTGGGTAGGGGTGACGTTATCAGCAGAGAACAAGCGCCAGTTATGGGTACCAGCGGGCTTTGCTCATGGCTTTTACGTAACCAGTGATTCTGCTGAGTTCGTGTATAAGTGCACAGATTATTATCACCCGGAATCTGAAATATCGGTAAAGTACGACGACCCTACATTGAATATCGACTGGCCATTAGTAAATGGTGAGAAGCCTTCTTTATCAGGTAAAGATGAGGCGGGTTTGGCATTTGTTAACGCACCTACGTTTTAATTGTCATTGGTTTTTTACTGGCTTTTTATTGGTGTTTTACTTGGTACTAGCGATTAATGAATATTGTAATTATAGGTAAGTCTGGGCAATTAGCATTTGAGCTTTCTCGTGAACTAGAAAATAGCGAGCAGCAAGTTACGTTTTTAGGGCGCAATGATATTGATATTACGAGCGCATCTAATATTGAAGAAACGTTATCGCCTTTATCGGCTGAAGTCGTAATAAACGCATCGGCCTATACAGCTGTTGATAAAGCAGAAGAAGATACCGAGGCGTGTAATGCTATTAATACGCTTGCCGTTAAAAACTTAGCAAACTTCTGCAAAGCTAACGGCGCCTTCATGGTGCATGTGTCTACTGACTATGTATTTAACGGTCATAAAGGCTCTCCATATTTAACTGACGATACCATTGAACCGCAAGGTGCTTATGGCAAATCAAAAGCAGAAGGCGAAAAAGCGCTGCTTGAAATACTGCCAGGTGCTAGCTGTCTAATTCGCACAGCTTGGGTTTACTCGTCTCATGGAAATAATTTCGTGAAAACCATGCTGCGTTTGATGGCTGATAAACCTCAGTTGGGCGTAATAGATGATCAAATTGGAACGCCTACATGGGCTAGAGGTTTAGCTGAAGTTTGTGTTACTGCCGCTTTGAATAAAACCAGTGGCGTGTATCACTGGACTGATGAAGGCGTAGCAAGTTGGTACGACTTTGCGCTAGCTATTCAAGAGCTAGGTATTGAGAAAGGTTTGCTAGATAAATCAGTTCCAGTATTACCTATTCCGTCAAGCCAATATCCAACACCTGCAAAACGCCCACATTACAGTGTATTAGACAAGCAAACCGCACGCGAAGCGTTTGCGGCGTGTAAGCCCACGCACTGGCGTAAGCAATTAGCCAGCATGCTAGACGAATTGAAAGCGTAAGCGACAAGAACAAGATTATAATTTTGGTAAAAAGAAAATGAGTAAAACAATTTTAGTAACAGGTGGCGCGGGCTTTATTGGCTCAGCAGTAGTTCGCCATCTTATAAACGACACTGACCACACAGTGGTTAATTTAGATAAGCTGACCTACGCGGGTAACTTAGAGTCATTAACACCTGTTTCAGACAGCGACCGCTATAGCTTTGAACAAGTTGATATTTGTGATGCTGAAGAAGTAAAGCGTGTTTTCAATACGTACCTGCCAGATATTATTATGCACTTAGCGGCAGAATCTCATGTAGACCGCTCTATTGATGGTCCAGGTGAGTTTATTCAAACTAACGTTGTGGGCACATACACGTTGCTTGAGCAAGCAAGAGCATATTGGTCAGCACTTGAGGGCGATAAAAAAGCAGGGTTTAAGTTCCATCATATTTCAACCGATGAAGTATACGGCGACCTTCCTCACCCAGATGAAGTTGAGCCGGGAACGGAGCTTCCATTGTTTACGGAAACTACACCATATGCACCAAGCTCACCTTACTCAGCAAGTAAAGCAAGTTCAGACCAGCTAGTTCGTTCATGGCTTCGCACATACAAGCTACCAACGCTTGTAACTAACTGCTCAAACAATTACGGCCCTTATCACTTCCCAGAAAAACTTATTCCGCTAGTTATTCTAAATGCACTAGCGGGGAAGCCATTGCCTGTATATGGCAAGGGCAACCAAATTCGTGACTGGTTGTATGTTGAAGACCATGCACGAGCATTAGTTGTGGTTGCACTTAATGGTGAAATTGGTGAAACCTACAACATTGGTGGCCACAATGAAAAGCAGAACATTGAAGTAGTGCAAACTATCTGTTCAATTTTAGATGAAGTTAAGCCGAAAGATAGCAAATACGCCGAGCAGATCACTTACGTTCAAGACCGCCCTGGTCACGACATGCGCTATGCAATCGACGCAAGCAAAATAGAGCGCGAGTTAGGCTGGAAGCCGCAAGAAACCTTCGAAAGCGGTATTCGTAAAACTGTTGAGTGGTATTTAGCAAATGAGGGCTGGTGGAAAGCGGTTCTTGACGGCAGTTACCAAGGCGAGCGTTTAGGTACAGGAAGCTAGTTAGATAACAGTTATTTTTTAAGCCTCAGTTTACTATGTTAGCTGGGGCTTTTTTGTTTTTCGATGCAATATTCACGTAGTGGTGCGATTGTTGCTTTATTAGCAATATTGCACTTACGCTTTATGTTGAAATGATGGTTTCAGACTGAAACTCACCGACTCACCAGAGTTTCTGTGAATCAAGCACCTTTATGATGCGTTGTTCATGAGATTTTCAAAAAACTCTGGCAATATATAGCAAGAACATTTTAATAATTATTTCTATCGCTGATAGTTAATAGGATTGGAGAAACAGTAAATGGAAAGTACGTTAGCTAAGTACAAAATAGCTGTAGCAGGAACAGGCTATGTAGGGCTTTCAAATGCAGTGCTACTTGCACAACACAATGAAGTGAAAGCGGTCGACTTAGTTCCGGAAAAAGTTGAGATGCTTAACAACAAAACGTCTCCAATTGAAGACAAAGAGATATCAGAATATCTAACAACTAAAGAGCTAAACATTGAAGCTACGTTAGATGCACAAGTTGCGTATAAAGACGCCGATTATGTTGTTATTGCAACACCAACAGATTACGACCCTCAAACTAACTACTTCAATACAGGTAGTGTGGAAGCGGTTATAAAGACGGTGATGGAAATTAACCCTGATGCGGTAATGATTGTAAAATCGACTGTACCAGTAGGGTTTACTAAAGACGCAAAAGCACGATTCGGTTCTGATAATATTATCTTTTCGCCAGAGTTCTTGCGCGAAGGCAAAGCGCTTTACGATAACCTTCATCCAAGTCGAATTATTGTTGGAGAGCGAAGCGAGAGAGCAGAAGTTTTCGCAAAGTTGCTTCAGCAAGGTGCAATAAAAGAAAACATCGATGTTTTATTCACAGACAGTACTGAAGCAGAGGCCATTAAACTTTTCGCCAACACGTACTTGGCAATGCGCGTTGCGTACTTTAACGAACTAGATAGCTATGCAGAGCGTAATGGCCTAGACACCAAGCAGATCATTGAAGGTGTGGGCTTAGACCCTCGTATTGGTAATCACTACAACAACCCAAGTTTTGGTTACGGTGGTTATTGTTTGCCTAAGGATACTAAGCAGCTTCTAGCTAACTACAGTGAAGTGCCTAATAACATGATCCAAGCAATTGTTGACGCTAACCGTACGCGTAAAGACTTCATTGCCGATTCAATAGTGAGCCGTAAGCCTAAAATTGTAGGCATTTATCGTCTTATCATGAAGTCTGGTTCTGATAACTTCCGAGCAAGTGCTATTCAAGGCATCATGAAACGTATTAAGGCGAAAGGTATTGAAGTTGTAGTCTATGAGCCAGTACTTAAGGAAGAAGAGTTCTTCCGCTCTCGTGTGGTAAATGACTTGGAGGAGTTTAAGAAAATCTCTGACGTAATCGTAGCAAACCGTGTAACGGGCGATATCGAAGACGTACTAGATAAAGTATACAGTCGCGACTTGTTCAACGCAGACTAATAAAATAATTGAGATTGCGAAAAGCATAAGTCTTTTCGCAATCCACCTCACAAAAAACTTCCCAAATCCCAAAATTCAAAATAGAATCCGCACCAATTCAACCCCTGCCATTAAGCCTCAAGCTTACGCACATCCGGCGGGGAAGAAGCATGCTTTAAAATATTGGGGTCAGAGTACATTTCTTCCTCCAGTACGATCTGTCAATTTGGTTACCAAAATCAATAATCAGAATGTTTAGTTCATGCTACCTATTACATTACACCAGCATGAACATGTATTTGTTTTAGTTTGCTTTTATTAGCGGAGTCGTTATGAATAGGCTGCGTGAGCTGTCCAGCCAAGTGATGGATGTTTACCAATCTCTTTCCCAAGAATTCAGTGCATATCAATCTAGCCAGTCACTAAACTGCGTTGAGAAATGTGGTGCATGTTGCAATAACCCCGACATTGAAGTGTCGCCATTGGAGATGCTGCCTTTAGCACTTCATCTGTTTGATACAGGACGGGCTGAACAGGAGTTTGACGAGCTAGACAACTACAGCGGCTTCGCCTGTAAACAATATCAACGCTTAAGTTTGGACGGTAAAGAAGGCTACTGCGGAATTTACGAATACCGACCTGCCATTTGCCGTATGTTCGGTGCAGCAGGTTATAAAACCAAATCTGGCGAAGCCACACTTTCGGTGTGTAAACCAATTAAGCAAGCTGTACCAGAGAAGTATGCGGCCGCGCTGATTGCTATACAGCCTCAGCATTTAGATATCTTAGAAAAGCGATTAGTGGATGATATTGCCGCAAATAGTGAGGTTCGAGTTACATCGACAAAGCCGCCAATGATCGCAGAAGGCAGACAAAAACTTGCTCAATTAGATTATGAATTGGGGGAAAGGCTTATGCCTATAAATGACGCACTACGTTTTGTGTTAGAAAAAATTCTAACACTGAGTTTTTATGCTCAAGATATAGATGGTGGTGTTGCTGCTTAAATTAAGTGGGGGCGAAAATGTACTCTGACCCCACCATTAAGTGCACTAGGCTAGAATTCCGCGAGCGGCTTCTACGATTGCCTCACTAATAGTGTAGTCAGCACGGCTTTTGCCAGTAATGGCATAGTATCTCTCATTTAGTGTGCTTGCGTTACCAATACAGTGCACGTCATATTGCTCTTCTACGTGCTTTGAAATTGCCGATGGTGCGCAGAAAACACCGAAGTCTTCGCTGCCAAAAAGTTTAAGCAAAGCAGTATCGTCAAATTCGGCTACCACTTTGGGGTACAGCTGTTCTGTCTCAAGCCAACTTGTAAGTGCTTGCCGTATTCCTGAAGTATTCCCCTGAATTAGCAACGGCATTTGATTTAAACACTCTGGAAAAGTCTGTTCTTCAGTAAGCGGTGCTTTAGCAAAGAAGCTCAACGAACTTTCGCCCAAGAAAAAACTATTGGCGCTTATTTGTGTACCAGGGGCTATGCCTCTGTCTGCTACAATAAAATCGATGGCGTTAATGGCTAGCTCTTTCAACAAACCGTCGAAGCTATCCTCTTTTATCACGTATTTAACCTGTGAATACCTACGCATGGTGGCATGCACAAAGTCGTAAAAAAGCACTTTTGGAATACCATTAGTAATACCTATCACAAATTCTTTTGTATTCACTTCATCGCTATTGTTAAGTATTTCAGCTAGTTGATTACCTTTATGAAATATTTCGCTGGCATACTGATAACTTACTTTACCTCTCGCGTTTAGGTATAGGCGCTTATTTATTCTATCAAAGAGAGAATAACCTAGCTGATTTTCGAAGGTGCTTAGTTGCCCGCTTACGGTTTGCGGGGTAACGTGGAGTAATTTAGCGGCTTTTGCAATGCTACCCTCACGGGCAACAAGATAGAAATAATATAAATGATGGTAGTTTAGGTGATGCATACTTTAACAAGCTACTCGATTATTAAGGTATTAGGGGCAAGAAATGTACTCTGACCCCATTTTTTTCGATGAACTATTAAGAATATAACAGATTTATTCTAACTGACTATTGCAATACACTATTTAGCGTTGTTTTTGTACGATTAAAAGCAGCGCGTCACTGATTTTTAAGCTAGCGGTATATTGAAGACATAACTATGGCTAAACCAATTGATTTACGTAAAACGCGAAAGACCTTATTTTCGCTATTGAAACCAGAGGCTGGCTTTTTTTGGGTTGCTATCGCATACGGCGTAGCAATAAGTTTAATGACCCTTGCGGTACCTATAGCGGTTCAAACGCTGATTAACAGTATCGCCAATATCGGTTCAACTCGGGCAGTTATCATATTGGCCGTCATTCTATTTCTTACTTTATTTATATCTGGCGTATTTAGCGCGCTGCGCATGCGAGTGATGGAGTTCTACGAGCGTAAAGTGTACGCCCGCCTCACCGCAGACTTAGGGCTAAAAACTATTCTTGCGCCCCACAGTTTTTTTGAAGGTCGACAAAACGTTAGCATTACACAGCGCTACTTCGACATAATGACTTTTCAAAAGAATATGCCGTCTTTAATGATTGATGGTTTCGCGCTTGTACTACAGATGCTGGTAGGTTTCACTTTAGTATCATTCTACCACCCAGCGCTTTTCGCGTTTAATGTGGTACTTTTACTTACCATGTATGCGGTTTGGAAAATTTGGGGGCGTGGTGCTAAACGCACGGCTATTGAATTGTCTAACGCAAAATACGATTCTGCAAAGTGGCTACACGATATTGCAATTGCTCACGAATTCTTTAAGTCAGCTGATCATGTTGAATACGCAGGGCGCAGCACCGAAGGTTATATCAGTAACTATGTGAAAAAGCACAAAAGCCATTTTCATTACACGTTTTCGCAGGTGGTGATGTTCTTATTGATGTATGCGGTAGCGAGCGCGTCGCTCCTTGGCATTGGTGGTGTTCTGGTTGTACAAGGCGAGCTTTCGATTGGTCAACTGGTGGCTGCTGAGCTTGTTATGTCTGCCGTTTTCTTTGGGCTTTCCCGTTTTACCCAATACCTTAAACTTTACTATGAACTTTATGGTGCTGCTGAAAAGCTTGGCGGTGCGCTAGCTATGCCGCAAGAAGAGTTTAATAGCTCAGAGCAAATTCCTGCGTCGTCAAAGTTGGTGTTTAACGACGTAGAGCTGAAACATGGTAATGATACATGCAACCTCAACGTGATCTTCGAGCCAGGTACCAAGTACTTCGTTACAACGGATAAAAGTTGGGTACAGAAGCAACTTTTAGGGTTGTTAAAGCAATACGATCGCGTTAAGTCTGGCGACATTTTGTTGGGCGAGCTCAGTCTTAACGATTATGACACACACGAACTAAGACAAGCCGTTACCATTCTCGACCGCTCACTCATTATCGAAGTATCTGTAGAGCGCTATCTAAAATTAGCGCACCCACAGGCGACCATTGCTGATATCCGCGCGGCCCTTGAGGAAGTTGAAATGACGAAAGTTATTGATAGCTTGCCAGAAGGGTTGCAGACAAAAGTGTCGGTGTTGGGCGCGCCGTTGCAGCCGTTAGAGTTCTTATTGCTTAAACTTGCCGCTGCAATCATCGGTAAACCTAAACTATTAATATTAAATCAGTATTTCGACGCTATCCCAGTAGAGCTACGAGCTCGGCTATTAAGGCGCTTAAGCAAGCATGATTTTACCGTAATGTATTTTACCAATATGCCCTTACCAGATTGTTTTGAAGGTGTCTTACATCTCCATGACAACGCAACGGCTATGCTAAATGAATATTCAAACGGTGAGTCACCAATATCTTCTTGCAAAGAAGGTACTAGCAGTGCGACTTCACCAAATGATAAGGAGGGTGAGTAAGTGAATAACGCAGAACGTCGCTTTTTAGACAATATAACTTCATTGCCTTCTTTGAATGTGCCCAAACTTCATCGTGTTATTACTGGCATTATTATTTTCTTAGTGTTAGCTGCTGCGCTAATTTTGTATTTTACCCCTTGGATCCAAACGGCCTACGGAACAGGCATGGTTGACTCTCTTGACCCTAAAGATAGAACTCAGCCAATTAACGCATTGGTTGATGGACAGGTAAAGCAGTGGCATGTAAGAGAAGGGCAGCAAGTAAAAGCGGGAGAGCCTATTGTTACCCTAATTGATATTGATGCGCAGCGCCTTGAGAAGTTGCGTTCTCAACTCTCAGCAGCCAACTTGAAAAATCAAGCGAACGAAACAGCAGTAAGAAATGCCGAAAACAATTTGGCGCGCCAAAAGTCGCTACAGGAACAGGGGTTGGTTTCCCGAAAGGAAGTTGAGCAAGCTGAAATTAAAGTACAGGAGCTAAGAGCAAAAGCTGCAGCCTCAGTATCAGAAATTAATGAAGTAAGCATGATCTTATCTCGTCAGTCTACGCAAACTAAGTACGCTCCCGTTGATGGAACCGTTGTTCGATTGCTCTCTGGTGGTGTTTCTACCTTCGTAAAATCGGGAGATATTCTTGGGCAGTTTATTCCAGCAGATGCGAAGCGTAGCGTACGTGTTACCCTAAGAGGGTTAGATGCTCCGCTGGTTAAGCCAGGCGCAAAAGCGCGCTTGCAGTTTGATGGGTGGCCGGTTTTCCAATTTAGCGGGTGGCCTGGCAGTGCAATAGGTACCTTCGGTGGAGAAGTGGTATACGTAGAACCTGTGGCGAATGCTACGGGCGACTTTAACGTTTGGATAAAACCAGACGAGTCAGATATTCCGTGGCCGGCGGAAAGCTCTGCGCGTTTAGGAAGCCGGGTAAAAGCGTGGGTGCTATTGGAAGAGGTACGTTTGGGTTATGAAATGTGGCGACAGTTAAATAACTTCCCGCCGCTACCAACGCAAGAGCCTACCACTGGCGGAACCAAAGGTTCTGGAGCATCAATATGGTAGTGCGAACGATTATAAAATCGCTGCTAGCAACGGTTGTGTTTGCTAGCGCTAACGTGTCAGTCGCGGCTACGCAAGCTGAAGCTTCCAGGCAAGCACCATCAATCGATGCTCTAATACAGAGTATGGTGAATTATCACCCTTACGTACTGGCAATTAATGAGGGGAATTATCAAGCCGCAGCCGAACTTGAAATAGCAAGAAGTAGCTTTGATCCGTACATAGAGCAGAAAACCAGTAGCCGCGTCAGTGGATATTACGACGGTACTAATTTAACGCAGCGCTTTTCCAACCCGTTCGAAGACTTTAATGGCTCAGTTTATACCGAGTACCGTATATCAGACGGTGATTTCCCAGTGTACGAAGCCGATTACGAAACCTTGTCTGGCGGCGAGGCGAGTGTAGGCATTGCCATCTCCCTACTTAAAAATAGAGAACTGGATAAGCGTAGAACGGAGTTAGCCAATGCAGGGCTAGCGACTTCACAATGGCAAGCGTTAGCGACAAGTTTAATTAATGACTTTGTTTACAAGGGGATTAGTGAATATGTTGCGTGGTACGAAAGTGCATTACAGGTTAAAGCTGTCACAGAGCTGCTAAATACAGCCGCGGAACGTGAAAAAGCGTTGGTAACACGTGTAGAGAAAGGCGACCTTGCGAATGTGGTATTAACCGAATTCAAAGCCAACATTTTGCAGCAGCGCCTTTTACTTGCAGAACTCAAACAAAAACGAGACGCCCATGCCCAGATGCTTTCTTTTTACTGGCGCTCACCCAAAGGCGATATGCTGGCTTTAGATCAGGCAAACCCACCTAACGATATTAATTGGCCTTTCTGGGTTGGAAACGGACAATTAATGACCCTTCGAAATGCTCTTCGCAATCACCCTGAGCTTGATGTTATGAAATTAGAGCAGCAGGTGGTAAAGAATAAGGCTGCACTAGCAAGTAACGCGTTATTGCCCAAATTAGATTTAAATGCCTCGGTTGCAAGAGATATAGGTTCTGGTCCGTCGAATCTAGAGGGAACAGAAACAAAAGTGGGTTTGTCATTTTCTTACCCGTTAGGAAACAGAAAGGCAAAAGCTGAACAAGCCCAACTGCAATCAAAACAAAGAGAGCTGGAACACAAGTTAAGCTCAACTGAGCAGGCCATAGCTCAGCGCTTTGAACAAGCTCTAGTTTACTGGGGGCAGGCGAAAGACATTGTTGAACTGCAAAGTGAAAATGCGGCGTTAGCGAAAACTCTTTCTAAGGTCGAGAAAACACGCTTCGATGCGGGTGACAGTGACATGTTTGTATTGAACGCACGTGCTCAAAATGAAATTAAGGCACAGATAAAAGAAATAAAGGCGAGAGTAGATTTATTGAAGGCAGAGCTAACCCTTTATAAAGAAGCCGCCATGTTGTACTCATTCAACAATTAACTTTCATTGAACATATAAGTCTAGGTGCGGTGTGTGACTGATCACTATTGCTTGGAGTCAGTCGTTAGAAAGCTGATAACCTTTGTAGAAAATAATAAGGCAATAAAAAACGGCGTATTGAACAAATCATTACGCCGTTTTTTAAATCAGTCTAAAAGTAATTAATTGCCCAATGCGCTATTAAAGTCTTCTTCGCTTAGTCCAGCTGACATCGCGTATTCTTTTAACTTGTCCTGAGACACACCTGCATGTTGCGCAGTATTTAAAATACGCATGACTTGTTCACGCTGCTGCGCCGACTCTCTTACTGCTGTTTCAACTACCGTTTCCGCTTCGTTAGGAAACACGGCCAAAAGCGCATCCACTACATACTCTCCAACAAAAGGTACAGCATTCAATGCGCTTGTCATGATATCGACAATCTTATTTGGATGTTCTTGCGACAATGTCTGAACAATACTGTCTGCTGCGTCAGGTTGAGTAAGAACGGCAACGCGTACAATCTCATCTAGCTCTTCAGGTGTTGAAACCGCAGCAGCCTGCACAACAAAGTCGACATAAGTCGGCTCTGCTTTTATCGCTAACTGAACAATGTTAGGGCAGCTACTTACTTCTTTCTCTATAGCCAGATGTACAATCTCTTCAGTAGAAGCGGGTTGCGCAGAGATAGCAGCAAAAATGATTTCCCTGTATTTGTCAGGGTAAGTATCTAAAGCAATATCTACAATAGACACTATTTCTTGCGGATAATGACCAGCAATTGAACTGATTGCTCGGCCAACCGACATAGTTTGGTTTACTTGACGTCTTAAGAAGGCGGTTTGAAAATGATTTGACTCGTCAGCACTTTCTACATTCGCTGACGCGGGTGGCTGAACAACATCATTTAAGGATACTTCTTGTGCCATTGCTGTATGACTAACATGAGTTGCTAGTATTGCCGCAGACAGCAGTGTAAGAGTTCGTAACATAAACCCACCTTTATAATTATTGCGTAGTCAATTTCTGACACCACCAGTATTAATACATTTATAAAGAACACAAAGCATAGGTCATTTACGCTTATATACATTCTTATACGTATTCCTTTACGCAAGCCTTAATATCTATCGCTAATATTAAGCATTAATATAATAACGGCAGGATCAAATACTACTTTAAGAACTACTACTTTATAGGATCTGAATTCCTATCCTATTAGTAATTAGTCCATATTGTCTACTAATTATCACATTTGAGCGAAAAATAGACGGTTGGTTCAGTTTTTTCAACTTTTTCAAAATAAGTGTTGACGTGAGCGCTCATTTCCCTAAAATGCGCATCCGCTTCGGGGGAAAAGCAAAACAGCAAGCCTCCTGAAGTAAGTCTCTACTACCTTTATAGGCCAGTAAAGACGGGAGTTTAGAAGAAAC
>NZ_JBHNYX010000034.1:0-49492 GCF_054960505.1 Alteromonas sp. G4i13
GTCTGTTAGGCAAAGATTTCTTTGCTAAATTTCTGGGTCCGTTTACAGCTGGTGCGTGTTTACTTGGATGTCATTGAGTAAACAAACATGGAAAATGTTTTATTAATTGATTGTTCAATTAAACTTAACGCTACTGTAACAATTCCTCCCTAGAGTAGTGAGTAAACATTACACAACTACTTTGGGAAACACATGAAAACACACAATAAACTCTCGTTAGCTGTACTTGCAGCACTTTCGTCTATGACTACACCTACAGTGGCGTGGGCAGAGGAAGCAGAGCGTGCTGACGAAGAGCGCATAGAAGAAATTACCGTTGTTGGGCGAAGCGTTTCTTACGCGAATAACGCAACGAGCGACGATATGTTTAAACAACAGGCTAATCTTAGCAGTGTGTTAGCCGCGGTTGATAACCTGCCGGGTGTGCTTATTAACGAAGGTGATACCTTTGGGGCTGATGACTGGTCAACGTCTATTGTTATTCGTGGCTTTCAAGTAAACCTAAATGAGCAGCAAATTGGCATGACGGTAGATGGCATCGCCAACGGTAACTCGAATTACGGTGGTGGCGCGAAAGCGAATCGCTATATCGATACCGAAAACGTAAAAGGCGTTGAAGTTTCTCAGGGTACGGCGGATATCGCTTCCCGTTCACACGAAGCCTTGGGCGGCACACTGAATTTCACCACCATTAACCCGTCTGCGGAGCAGGGCTTAATAACCAGTGTAACTGCGGGTTCATTTGATGCGTCAAAATACTATGTACGCTACGAAACAGGCGAAATCTTTAAAGATACTTACGCGTGGATAAGCCTTTCAAGTCAAGAAAGTTCTGACTTTATGCAGCAGGCAGCAGAGAACACCCGTGATCATTTAGCCATGAAGTTTATCTCTACCGTTAACGACGTGTCTCTTACAGGTTACCTGTCTTACGACGATACCCACGAAGATAACTACCAGCGCATATACGGGCTGGCGCAATATGAGCAAAATCCAGATTGGGACCAGTTAACTGACGAGTGGACAGGCGTGCCTTATCAAGATCAGGCGTATCGTCGAGGTTGGTCTACCCTACGCGAAAACCTTTTCGCTTATTTACAGGCTGACTTTACTATTGGCCAGGTCGATTTTATGACTAACGTGTATTATCACGACAATGAAGGACGCGGCGAATGGGTTCCACCCTATATTGTTGATATCACTGATGACGGAGCAGAAGGGCACTCAGAGCTTATTGTTGGAAATACAGTATTCGGTGGAGAGGAGCTGGGACAAATCTACTTTGTTGATAGACAAGGCAACCAGCTAAGCCCTATTGAGGGGTGTCAAAGCTCACTGACCTTCCCTTATGGTGGTGCAGGTGCAGAATATGACCCAGGCTGTCATGCGCAAGGCGCTATTCCCGTGGGCTCATATCGTCACACCCATTATGATAAAGAGCGTTTTGGCATTAATGCTGATGCTGTGTGGTACACCAAAATTGGTGATTTTGATAATACCGTACGTTTTGGTATTTGGTGGGAAGACTATGAGCGTGGCGAGTCTCGCGATTGGCATAAAATTACCAACTCGTCTATTAGCGTCGATTATGACAACGTGCCTTACTGGGTGCAGTACGACAGAACCTTCCCAGTTGATACCTTGATGTACTATGTGGAAGATGAGCTTGATCTAGGCTTTGCCCGCATTCGCGCTGGTGCCAAGAAGTTTAACGTAGATATCGAGAAAACGGACAACTTTGATTCAGCCAACAACTTAGCGGTGAATACTGACTCAGATACCTTATTCTCTGCCGGTATCGTTGCACCTTTACCCATTGAAGGAGTGGAAGTTTTCGCAGGTTACGGTGAGAACTTTGCGGCAATCAAAGATGCACAACTAGAGCGCAACGATACTGACCTTCGCTTTATAAAGCCAGAAACCGCTGACAACATTGACGTAGGTTTCCGCTACTCTTCACCTGGTTTCAATGCCAGCGTGACCTACTACAATATTGAGTTTAACGACCGTATTCAATTTACCAGTAACGAAACCTCAGAGGGTATAGACTTTCTTGAAGCAGCCGCGGGTGGATACAAAAACGTGGGCGGTATTGAGTCTAGTGGTTTTGAAATTTCAGCAGACATTATGCTAACCGAAGACTTCTCGTTGTTCACTTCTATTACCTTAAGCGAATCAGAATATGTTGCGACGGTAGGTAGTTCAGGTACGCAATACGATACACTTGACGATGCGCTGGCAGCCATCGCAGACCCTGAAAACCCTGAAGTGTCACTGGTAGCTATTGAAGGTAATACGGGTATCGGTACGCCTGACACTATGGCGGTAATTAGCCTTGATTGGGCACGCGATAACTACTTTGCAGGCCTGTCTACCAAGTACGTTGATAGCCGCTACCTGGATATTGATAATGCGGCACAAGTTGATGACTATATCGTTAGCGACTTCTATATTGGCGGCTTTATCGAAAACATTGGTTCAGGTGCTGAAGAGCTAGAAGTGCGTTTAACAGTAAACAACCTGTTTGATGAAGACTATGCGTCTACCATTGCACCAGGTGCATTTTGGATTGGCGCACCTCGCGCTGTTGCAGTCAACGCACGCTTAACCTTTTAATCGTGATATCATGCCTGCGGCGGCATTGTGCTGTCGCAGGTTATTTTTTAGATTTAAGGTTTGGAGTTGTAGCATGCCCAAGGTGGGAATGGAGCCAGTTCGCAAGAAGCAATTAATAGAAGCAACGCTAGAAGTGATGGCAGAAGTTGGCTATCACGGTACAACGATTAGCTTAATTAGCAAAAGAGCTGGGCTTTCTTCAGGGATAATCAGTCACTATTTTGGTGACAAGCAAGGTTTAATTGAAGCAACGATGCGCCACCTTCTCGATGCGCTAAAAATCACGCAGCGTATTGACGATCCGCTAGAGCGGATTGATTTCATTATTGAAAATAACTTTTCACAAACGCAAGGGGCGAGTTCCGCCACCAATACTTGGTTCAACTTCTGGGCGTTGTCACTTCACAACGAAGGCTTGCATCGTTTGCAGTGTATTAACCACAAACGCTTAGAGCGTAATTTAGCGTTTAGTTACCGCAAGCTACTTAAACCTGAGCAGGTCAAAAACGCCGCTGCGTCTACCGCTGCATTAATTGATGGGTATTGGCTTCGTTATTCCATGGGCAGTGTGGGTAACGGTGATTTTTCAGAGGCTGTAGCCCGTTGTAAACAATACGTTCGCGATATAGTTGCCCAATACGGAAGATAAATAAGCAAACGGAAGTTAAACAAGTACTCGGGGCTGGCGTATAAGTACCACCGAGCGAATACTGATTAGAAAAATAAAAAGGGCGGTTCGAGATAAGTCGAACCGCCCTTTTTAATTATCTACATTTTCTAAATGAGCTATGCGGACTGGTATTAGCTGGCGCCAGATACAAATCTCTATCCGGCGCGAGAAGCTAGCATGTGCTCACTAAGTGCTTAACTCAATGAGTTACCAAATTCTTACGCGCTCTTCTGGCGCAAGATAAAGTGCATCATCTGGTTTCACATCAAACGCTTCATACCATGCATCATGGTTTCTTGGTGCTTGTGCACGATAACGACCAGGCGCGTGTGTACCTGCGCGAAGTTGATTCAGCATGCTTTCTTCAGTGCGTTTTTCTTTCCACACTTGTGCCCATGCAAGGAAGAAACGCTGATCGCCTGTTAGGCCGTCAATTACCGGTGCTTCTTTGCCGTTAAGGCTAAGTTTGTAGGCGTGGTAAGCCATGGCTAGACCACCCACGTCACCAATGTTTTCACCCAAGCTGTTGCGACCATTTACGAAGTTACCTTCGATAGGCTCGTACTGGCTGTATTGCTCGGCTAGCATATCTGCTTTTTCTTCAAACGCTGCGCGGTCAGCATCGGTCCACCAGT
This sequence comes from Alteromonas sp. G4i13, assembly GCF_054960505.1. Lineage (NCBI taxonomy): Bacteria > Pseudomonadati > Pseudomonadota > Gammaproteobacteria > Alteromonadales > Alteromonadaceae > Alteromonas > Alteromonas sp. G4i13. Next base: position 3,922 of record NZ_JBHNYX010000034.1, read on the forward strand.
TGCGCTGAATACCGTTTGCATCTGACTTCGAGCCTTGATCGTCAAAACCATGTCCCATTTCGTGACCAATTACCGCACCGATTGCACCGTAGTTAACTGCTGCGTCGGCGTTTGGATCAAAGAATGGTGGTTGCAAAATAGCCGCTGGGAATACAATTTCGTTGAACGAGCTATTGTAGTAGGCGTTAACGCGCTGCGGTGTCATACCCCAGCGATTGCGATCCGTTTTCTCTAGCTCACGTTCTACCGATTGGTCTTGGAAGAATGTGCGTAGGTTTCGAACATTGCCTACTAAGTCTTTGTCGCTGATGGTTACGCCGTCGAAAGACTGCCATTCGTCTGGGTAGCCAATTTTAGGGTTAAATGCCATTAGCTTTTCTTTGGCATTTACCTTGGTTTCTTCGCTCATCCAGTCTAGGTTTTCAATACGCTCACCTAGTGCTGTACGCAAGTTCTCAACCAGCTCCGCCATCTGCTCTTTTGAGCTTTCTGGGAAGTATTCGTTTACGTAAATCTTGCCGATAGCAAAACCAAGTGACTCAGTACCAGACATTTGGCTCACTGCGCGTTTCCAACGAGGACGAGGCTCTTGCTGACCGCTTAGTGTACGACCAAAGAAGTCAAAGTTGGCTAGGTAGATATCTTCAGAAAGGAAATCCGCATTGTTTGAAATAGTGTGATATTTCAAGTACGACTTCCAATCAGCGAGATCAGCTTCGTTAATAATTTTAATAACGTCTTTTACTGGCTCAGGCTGTGTAATATTTAGCTCAGGTACCTTATAACCGGTTTGAGCAAAATACGTATCCCAATCAAAGCCAGGGTACTCGTCAGACAGCTTGCTACGTTCAATCTGGTTAAGAGTAAGATCGCGGTCACGGCGTTTTTCGCGAGGCCACTGAATTTCTGCAATTTGTGTTTCAAGGGCAAGAATGTTCGCCGCTTTTTCAGCTGCGTTTTCTTCGCCTGCAAAATTTAGCATCTGCTCGATGTGCGCTACATAAGCTTCACGAATTTTAACAAAACGTTCGCTATCGCTCAGGTAGTAGTCGCGATCAGGAAGGCCTAAACCACCAACACCAACACTTAATTGGTATTCATTTGGGTCAAGGCGGTTGTACCACATACCGCCGCCAATTGGCGTGGTTGAGCCTACTAACCAGCTGTTACCAAATGCTTTGGTTAGGTCAGTTTTGTTTTCAATGCTATCGATAGACGTGAGTACGTCTTTAATTGGCTCAATACCTTTTTCGTTGATGGTATCTGTATCCATATAAGCAACGAAAAAGTCGTGAACAAGCTTTTCTTCTGCATTTAGAGAAGACTTTTCCATTAGCCCATCAATGATGTTTTTAACTTGCTCTTCACTACGCTCTGCAAGACCCGTAAACGCGCCGTAGCGAGTTTTGTCAGCGGGCAGCTCGTAGTTGTCGTACCATGTACCGCTCGCGTACATGAAGAAGTCATCACCAGGTTTTACCGCTTCATTACGAGCGGTCAAGTCTACGCCAAAAGAGCCTAGTTCCGCTTCGCCCTTCATTTCTGGCGCTTCAACATTGCTGGTTTGCTCTTGGGCTTTTTCAGGCTGACCGCAACCAGCAAGTCCCAAAGATGCCGCAATCGCTACGGCAAGAAGTTTATATTTCATCGTTTTTCTCGTTGTGATTATAAGTGTCGTCGTTAGGTGCAGTGACACTCGTTGTTTTTAAAGTAGGCACAAATTCCTTGTTAAACGGTAAAGCATTCCGTGCCTGATTAAAATAGCTTGCGATATGTGGCGTTTCTCGCTGTAAAAAGTCTGCTACAGCAGTGTGAAACGACGGATGTTGTAATTTGTGATGAGAACGGCAATAAATGGGCTCGAAGCCTCGAAGTATTTTATGTTCACCTTGGGTGCCGGGATTAAAAAGCGATAGCTTTTTCTCAATGGCGAATTCAATGCCTTCAAAATAACAGCAGGCAAAATGTAGCCCGTCTATTTCTTTCAGTGCTCCCCAGTATCTGCCATACAGTCCTGTCTCATCATAGAAAAAGAGGGCGCTGGCTACTGCTACCTCATTCTCTATTGCCGTAACTATAAGCATGTTATCGCTCATGCTCTCGACTAGCTGCTCAAAGAACGCATCGTTCAAATATCCCACGTGACCGCTTCGTTTTAAATAGGTTACTTTGTAACACTTTGTGAAAAACTGCAGTGTCTCTGGGCTAATCTCACTGCCGGTATGATGGGTGAAGCGAACGCCTTGCTCGTTCAGTTTACGTCGACTTTTCTTGATATCTTTTCTTTTGCGGGAAGTAAGCGCGTTAAGAAAATCGTCGAAATCACCATAACCGTAGTTATGCCACTGAAACTGAACCGCGTATCGGGTCAGGTAGTGGTTGGGAATACTGGGTTGAACTTTGAATTGGTCATTAGGCAAATCATCGGCTAATTCACTGGCCTCAGGCTCGTCTTTACCAATAAGTTGAGCTGAGGTGCTTTCATTGGGAAATAGCCAATGAAAAGAAGATAAAGCCTCACCAAAAACGGACTCTACATGCGCTGTCAATGTATTTTCCAGTTCACTTAAAAGTGACGGAGTAAGCGCAATGTGCCCATCAGAAAGTAGTCTAGAGCCTGTTACAGGCGTGAAGGGGATGGCCGATATCCATTTAGGATAATAGTCGAGACCGTGCTGTGCATAAGCATTAGCCCATGCGTGGTCAAACACGTATTCACCGTAGCTGTGAGTTTTCAGGTAGCCGGGAATAACGAGATTAACAGCCTCATGCTGACCTTTCGCTATAGCAATATGGCAAGGCTGCCACCCAGATTCATTGCTGCACGAGCCGCTGCGTTCTAGCGCATGTAAAAATTCATAAGAAACGAAAGGACCCGATTCTTTTGCGAGGTATTGCCAGCGCTCTTTAGAGATCTGTTCAATCGAATCTATTATTGTTATGCGATAGTTGGATGCTGTCATGCAGTTTACATCATGTAGAGGTTAAGTGCGTAAAACGCTAGATAGTCGCAATGTACGAGTAATTAACGCTAAAATAACGCGGTTTCTACGTTTAATACAGAAGAGTAAGTTTACAAAAATGTCAGAGTTCGACCGAAAAATCATTACCGACGCGATTACTCGCATGCTGGCACGACGAGAGCATAGCTTTAACGAGATTATGCGAAAGTTGCAGCAGAAGGGAATAGCGAGTGATGCTTTCATGCCTATTCTGGAGGAATTCAAAGATGCTGATATCCAAAGCGATGCTAGATTTGCAGAAAGCCGAGCTCGCGCACTGTATTTAAAAGGGAAGGGACCCCGCGCAATTAAATTAGACTTACAGCAATACGGTGTAGATGAAAGTACTGCAGAACACGCAATGAGAGAGATTGACGCTGACTGGTTTGAAAGTGCTAAAAAAGTAAAAGAGAAAAAGTTTGGCGAGTTTTATGAAACCGAATTCGCGTTGAGACAAAAGCAGAAACAATTTCTTCAATATCGTGGCTTTTACCAAGATCACATTGAATATGCTGTAAGCGCAAACGAATCTAGCTAAAACGGCTGGTTTATGCTCATGTTTACCGACAAATAGATGCCGTTGGCGATTCGTTTTATGAATACTGGCTATTTTCGTCTACTTAAAGTGAAATTTGAGCCTATCTTCTCCCCGTTACACTTAACAAAATTGCGTTATCCATGGTATTGTTGCGCAAATTTGTGTGCATTTTAATTATCCAGAGAATTATAGCGAGGATAAGCGTATTGCGTATTCGCAAACTGCCCCGATTATAAAGCTCATTAGAACAGGCAAATCGCACGTTTCAAAAATAGAATAAAGGAAGTTAGGTTTTCAATGACATTATCAACTGCTGACTTACGTAACAAGTTTATCGATTATTTTAAAAGCCATGGCCACCAAGCGGTGGCGAGCTCGTCACTGGTTCCGGCAGATGATCCCACACTTCTTTTTACCAACGCGGGCATGAACCAGTTTAAAGACTGTTTTTTAGGTGCGGAAAAACGCAGCTATACCCGTGCGGTATCGTCACAGCGCTGCGTTCGCGCAGGTGGTAAGCATAACGACCTTGAGAACGTAGGTTACACTGCGCGTCACCATACCTTTTTTGAAATGCTGGGTAATTTCAGCTTTGGCGATTATTTCAAAAAAGAAGCGATAGAGTTTGCGTGGAATTTCCTTACCAAAGAAATTGGTTTGCCAAAAGAAAAGCTCTTAGTCACCGTTTATTCTGAAGATGACGAAGCTTTCGACATCTGGGAAAACCATATTGGTGTTCCAAAAGAAAAGATTATTCGCATTAGTACGTCAGATAACTTCTGGTCTATGGGCGATACCGGTCCATGTGGTCCTTGTTCTGAAATCTTTTACGATCACGGTGCGCACATTTGGGGAGGTCCTCCGGGAACACCAGAAGAAGACGGCGACCGCTTTATCGAAATTTGGAACCTGGTATTTATGCAGTTTAACAAACAAGCTGACGGTACCATGGAGCCACTCCCTAAGCCTTCAATCGATACCGGTATGGGCCTAGAACGTATTTCCGCTATCTTGCAGAACGTGCACAGCAACTACGAGATCGACCTTTTCCAAAACTTGATCAAATCAGCAGCATCAATTGTTGGAAGCGAAGATTTAGAAAATAAATCGCTACGGGTCATCGCCGATCACATTCGTTCGTGCAGCTTCTTAATTTGCGATGGCGTTATGCCATCAAATGAAGGGCGCGGATACGTATTACGTCGCATTATTCGTCGCGCTGTCCGCCACGGCTATCAACTTGGCGCAAACGATATTTTCTTCTATAAGCTTGTAGCATCACTTGCCAAAGAAATGGGTGAAGCGTATCCAGAACTTGTAGACCAGCTACCGGTAATTGAAAAAGTACTACGTGTTGAAGAAGAGCAGTTTAGCAAAACGTTAGCCCGTGGTATGGCTATTCTAAACGATACACTAGAAACTCTAGAAGGCGACACAGTGCCGGGTGACGTAGTGTTTAAGCTTTACGACACCTATGGTTTCCCTACTGACTTAACCAATGATGTAGCGCGTGAGCACGACCTTAAGATTGACGAAGAAGGTTTTGAAGCTGCTATGCAAGCACAACGTGCCCGTGCACAGCAGGCTAGCAACTTTGGTGCAGACTACAATAGTAAACTCGCCATTGACCACACAACCTCATTTACTGGGTACACCGATGTAGAAGGCCAGGCGAATGTGGTTGAACTTATTGCCGACAATGCGTTTGTTGAGAAGCTTGAAGACGGTCAAGAAGGCGTTGTGGTATTAGACAGCACACCGTTCTACGCTGAAAGCGGTGGTCAGGCAGGTGACAAAGGTGTGCTTCGCGTGGCAAACGGTGAATTCATCGTTACTGACACCCAAAAAATGGGTAATGCGTTTGCACACAAAGGTATTGCTAAAGGTTCGGTATCTAAAGGTGATACGGCAACCGCAGCGATTGATGCAGCAAATCGTGAAGCCATTAAAAAGAACCACAGCGCAACGCATTTACTTCATGCAGCACTGCGTGAAATTTTAGGTGAGCACGTAACTCAGAAAGGTTCATTGGTTGAAGCGCCGCGCATGCGTTTTGACTTCTCGCATTTTGAGGCAGTAACGGCTGAGCAACTTGCTGAGATTGAAAGACGAGTTAACCAAGAAATACGTGCAAACCACACGTTAGCAACTGAACTAATGGATTTGGATGAAGCCAAAGCATCAGGCGCAATGGCGCTATTTGGTGAAAAGTACGACGAAAAAGTTCGCGTGGTAACCATGGGGCCATTCTCTGTTGAGCTATGTGGTGGTACTCACGTTACACGTACTGGTGATATTGGCTTGTTTAAAATTACCAGTGAAGCGGGTATTGCATCGGGCGTTCGACGTATCGAAGCAGTTACTGGCGAGCATGCACTTGAAGTCGTGCAAACCCAACAAGCGACACTGTCTTCATTGTCTGCGTTATTGAAAACAGACAGCCAAAATGTACTTGATCGCGTAGTTTCTCTACAAAATCAGACTAAAGAACTAGAAAAAGCACTCAATTCTGCGAAACAAAAATTGGCGAGTCAGCAAGGTGCTGATATGCTTAGTAATGCAGTAGAGATAAATGGCGTTAAAGTTCTTATTGCGAATTTGGAAGGTGTTGAAGCGAAGTCATTGCGTTCAATGATGGATGACATTAAAAACCGAATTGGTGAAGGGATCGTAGTATTAGGTGTGGCTAATGACGCGAAAGTGAATCTTATTGCTGGCGTTACTAAAAACCTCACTAGTAAAGTTAAAGCGGGCGAGCTAGTTAACTTTGTTGCATCACAAGTAGGTGGCAAAGGGGGCGGTCGTCCAGATATGGCACAGGCAGGCGGTGACCAGCCTGAAAACTTGGGCCAGGCGCTAGATTCGGTTAACGCTTGGTTACAAGATAAGCTATAATTATTTTTGTGTATAACAGTGAGTTTTTGAAGTGACGCAGAAACATGGAATCACTGTCGCTTCCATCGGGTCGTGCCGATGGGTTGGCAAATCTTAATGGATGATGTTCAGTATTAAGGAACAGGAGCAAGCGAATGCTTATTTTGACTCGTCGAGTTGGTGAAACGCTTATGGTTGGTGACGATGTAACCGTTACCGTACTAGGTGTAAAAGGGAATCAGGTACGTATCGGTGTGAATGCACCAAAAGAAGTTTCTGTGCACCGTGAAGAGATATACATGCGCATTCAAGCAGAAAAAGGCGGTCAGCCAGGCTCTGCAGAATAATTGCATTATACGCTTCATTGGAAAAGGTCAGCTTACGCTGGCCTTTTTTGTTTTAAGTGAGTAAATCTTATCGGGCTTTAGCGCAAGTCTATTGTTTCTGTTCTATTTCGCCAGAAATGACGTTGTGATGTCTCGCGCTAATGACCAAGTTAAGTCTCTGGGTCGTGCACAGCTTTTTTCTAGCACAATGCCTTCTGGGTGGACGATTTTTAAATAGAGACATATACCGCTTTATTTGAGATTTTGGAGCGTTTTTAAATAACTTAAGTAAGTAATACGAATCAGCGTACTTGGTTATGAACAAATAAATTCAAAACTTTTTGATATTATTCTTGAAAAATTGACTAAATTATTAAGGCGGGTCAGTTAAAACTGCAATGAAGCTGCGCATATTCAAATGCAAATTAACGAGCATCGTTAAATAAAATTCGGTTTAATTGCTTGTATTGCGAACAAATTACTGGTTTTTTGCTCGAATCGTTTAAAATGGCAGCGGGTGAACAATTTCTTTATAAAAAAGGTTTGACTCAGGCCAATGAATCCGTAAAATGCACCCCGCAGTCAAGGAGAGGTGGGTGAGTGGCTGAAACCAGTTCCCTGCTAAGGAACCATACGCATATACGCGTATCGAGGGTTCGAATCCCTCCCTCTCCGCCATTATTCGTTGGCAGTGACGGCCAACAACAAGTTTTGCGCGTGTGTAGCTCAGCTGGATAGAGTACCTGGCTACGAACCAGGCGGTCGGAGGTTCGAATCCTTCCACACGCGCCACTTATTTTAAAGCGTCACCTTTTGATGTAAAATTCAAAAGTACACAAGTTTACGCGTGTGTAGCTCAGCTGGATAGAGTACCTGGCTACGAACCAGGCGGTCGGAGGTTCGAATCCTTCCACACGCGCCACATTGAAAAACCCACCTTTTTAGGTGGGTTTTTTCATTTCTACTCCTTTTATTTTTGTTCTCTCCACTTTCGTCTAAGCGCACTGTTTAAAATTTAAGCTAAACTTAATGTGTCTAACAGCAGTAAAGCGCGAGGTACGCTATGGCACATCCATCTACTACTTTTCGATTTTTAGCAGAACCTACCGACGTAAACTTTGGCGGTAACGTTCACGGTGGCATGCTCTCTATAACAGCTTAATGAAATGGATTGACCAAGCAGCCTATGCCTGTGCCGCGCAGTGGTCCAAATGTTACTGCGTCACGGTGTCTGCCAATGGCATACGTTTCATAAAACCTATAAAAGTAGGTCAGCTAGTTGAGATAACCGCATCGTTGGTACACACTGGAGCGTCAAGTATGCATATCTATGTTGTGGTTAAATCGGGCGACGCCACGGAAAACACTACGTCTGTCGCAAATCGCTGTTTTATAACTTTTATGGCGGTGGACTGTGAGGGAAGCCCAGTAAATGTGCCTGCTTACGTACCCGAGGATGAACGACATATGCAGCTAGAATTAGTGGCGATGCATGCGAAAGATTTCGCTAAACAGCTAGACAGTGACTTTACGGAAAATATAGGCTTTCATTAAGGCGTGAGTATAAATGAACGTAAACGTAGATTGCTGGCATCGGCAACGCTTATGCTAATTCCTAAAATATACTTTTGTTGCAAATTTATTAAAGAATAATGCATTAAGTTTCATTTTGGCGGGTTTTATTCATTTTAAAGTGGTTTTTTATGCTGCTTTGTTGTGTTTTGAAAAACCACGTGATACTTATTCAGGTACGAAATAACAACAGGTTTGAATATGAATTCGGGATCCGTCGCTAGCCTGCTCTTTGAAGCAGCTTCTCTTATGCTTATAGGAATGGTATTTGTTTTCTCATTCTTAGGGCTTCTTATTGTGGGTATTCATCTCATTGCCCGATTTTGTGAAGCTTTTCCCGGTGAAACAGCAGAGCCTTCAGCTCATTTAAAAGGGCCTTCAGCTAATTTGAGTCGAAACAATCAAGCGGTACAACCAGGAATAGACGGAAACGTTATCGCAGCTATTTCTGCCGCAATTCATACCCATCGCCAAAATTCTAAAAAATAAAGCCTAATCAGGAGTTACCATGTCTAAGCCTCTGGCCCTTACCGAGCTGGTTCTGCGTGATGCCCACCAATCCCTTCTTGCTACGCGCATGCGTATTGAAGATATGCTTCCCATAGCGGAAAAACTAGATAAAGCTGGCTTTTGGTCAGTTGAATCTTGGGGTGGTGCTACATTTGATGCCTGTATTCGTTATTTAGGGGAAGACCCTTGGGAGCGCATCAGAAAGCTAAAAGCAGCCATGCCTAACACGAAACAGCAAATGCTGTTGCGTGGTCAAAACCTATTGGGTTACCGCCATTATGCTGACGATGTTGTCACTCGCTTTGTAGAGCGTGCTCACGAAAGTGGCGTAGATGTATTTAGAATTTTTGATGCCATGAATGACATTAGGAATTTGAAAACCGCAATAAAAGCGACCATAGACAGTGGCGCTCACGCGCAAGGGACAATTTCTTATACGGTAAGCCCTGTGCACAATCTTAAGCTTTGGCTCGAAATGGCGAAACAGCTTGAAGACCTAGGGGTTCATTCTATCTGCGTAAAAGATATGGCTGGGCTTTTAAAACCGTACGAGTGCGAGGCATTGATTACCGGATTAAAAGAAACGGTTGATGTACCAATTGCCATGCAGTGCCATGCCACAACAGGGTTGAGTACGGCGACGTATCAAAAAGCTATCGATGCCGGTATTGATATGCTGGACACGGCTATTTCTTCAATGAGCATGACTTATGGTCATAGTGCAACTGAGACCATGGTTTCTATCGTAGAAGGTACAGAGCGCGATACGGGTATTGCACTACCCGAACTAGAAGAAATTGCCAGTTACTTCAGGGAAGTAAGAAAGAAATACAGCAAGTTCGAAGGCAGTCTCAAAGGGGTAGATGCACGTATTCTTTTGGCTCAAGTACCGGGCGGAATGCTAACCAACATGGAAAGTCAGCTCAAAGAGCAGGGCGCTGAAGATAAATTCGAAGAAGTGTTAAAAGAAATTCCACGGGTAAGGGAAGATCTTGGGTTCATTCCTCTTGTTACGCCAACCTCACAAATCGTGGGCACGCAGTCAGTGCTTAACGTACTCACCGGCGAGCGTTACAAAAGCATTACAAAAGAAACCGCAGGCGTTCTTAAAGGTGAATATGGCGCTACCGCAGCACCAGTAAACAAGGAGTTGCAGGCGCGTGTGCTTGATGGCGCAGAGCCCGTGACATGCCGGCCTGCTGACAATATTGCACCAGAGCTGGATACACTGAGTAAAGAGCTTGATGAACTGGCTCAGAAAAAGCAACTCTCGCTGTCAGACGATAAAATTGATGATGTTTTGACTTATGCCTTATTCCCGCAGATAGGCCTAAAGTTTATCGAAAACCGCGGCAACCCTGATGCGTTTGAACCTGCACCTAGCGCGCAAGAGTCGCAAAGCTCGAGTGCGCCTAAGCCTGCTGAAGCCAAGTCAAGCTCACAAGGGGCTACCGCGAGTGAAACTTACGACGTAAACGTAGATGGAAGAGTGTATCGCGTAGAAGTGGCACCTTCAGGTACGCTGACGAGCGTTACACCTGCTAGTGGCTCTCAGACGCAAGCACAGCCTCAAACCAACAGCGCTGCGCCATCAGACTCTAACTCTTCTCAGTCTATTGATGCACCGCTTGCAGGTAACGTATTTAAAGTTTTGGTGAGAAACGGCGACAGCGTGTCAGAAGGCGATGTGGTGATGATCTTAGAAGCCATGAAAATGGAGACAGAGATCCGCTCCGCATTTACAGGTACTGTTACTGACATTACCGTTGGTGAAGGCGATGCCGTAACCAGTGGTCAACCGTTAATCTTATTGGGGTAGTACATGGATAAGTTAATGGTACTTTGGGATAGTACCGCGCTTGCGCACTTTGAAGCCGGCCAGCTGATTATGATGGCAGTGGGTTTCGGCTTGTTGTACTTGGCCATTGTTAAAAAGTTTGAGCCATTGCTTTTACTGCCCATTGGTTTTGGTGCATTGCTTACTAACATCCCTATCGCTGGTTTTTCAGAAGCGGGTGGCTTGCTGCACTACATATACAAAATCGGCATAGATACAGGGGTATTTCCTCTGCTCATCTTTATGGGGGTAGGCGCAATGACTGATTTCAGTGCACTTATTGCTAACCCCAAAATGTTGTTACTTGGCGCAGCTGCGCAGTTCGGTATTTTTGCTACTTTGTTTGGCGCGATAGCGTTAAACCTTATACCTGGCTTTGAGTTTACGTTAAAAGACGCGAGTGCCATTGCTATCATAGGTGGCGCGGATGGGCCTACTGCCATTTTCCTCGCCTCACGCCTTGCGCCTGATTTGCTCGGTGCGATTGCAGTCGCTGCATACTCTTATATGGCGTTGGTACCTATTATCCAGCCACCTATCATGAAAGCGCTGACCACAAAAGAAGAGCGCGAGATAAAAATGGGTCAACTACGACCTGTGTCAAAGCGAGAGAAGATTATTTTTCCGCTTGCTGTTCTGTTTATGACTATCTTGTTTTTACCTGCAGCAACGCCACTTGTCGGTATGTTCTGCTTCGGTAACTTAATGAAAGAGTGTGGCGTGGTAGACAGATTGAGCAAAACAGCCCAAAACGAGCTCATCAATACGGTCACTATTTTCCTTGGTTTAGCAGTAGGATCAAAGCTATCAGCTGAAGCATTCCTTACGGTCGAGACTTTAGGTATTTTGGGGCTTGGGGCTATCGCGTTTGGTATAGGCACTGCCGCAGGCGTACTCATGGCCAAGCTTATGAGTAAGCTGTCTGGTGGCAGTATAAATCCACTGATTGGCGCAGCTGGCGTCTCTGCTGTGCCGATGGCAGCCAGAGTGGTGAACAAAGTTGGGCTAGAAGCAAACCCTCATAACTTCTTACTTATGCATGCAATGGGACCTAACGTGGCTGGTGTGCTAGGTAGTGCGGTTGCCGCAGGTATTCTATTGGCTCTGGTTGGCTAGAAAGCACGAATGCATTGCTGTACAAGGGGCAATTTATTTGCCCCTTTTTTATTGCATGGCGTTTGTTCAAAAAAAGGCTTTCTAGGGTTTTCTTTTTGTGACGAGTCGAGCGTGCCAGTTCGGAACATAAGTGCGCTTCTCAAAGAAAACAGCACCCAAACGATAAGCTCTTTATTCTCGAATTGTGTTTTGTGGCACCAGTGATTGGTAGGCGGTAACGAGTTTCTTAGTGCGCGTATGCTGGGGCCACCTAAAGATAGTTTCGGTCTTGCCTTCTTCTACAATTTCACCGCCTTCCATCACAATAATCCTGTCTGCAATGTGTCGTACAATACCCAAGTTGTGACTAATAAAGATAAACGCCAAGCCAAGTTCTTGCTGAAGCTTCAATATAAGATTCACCGTTTGCGAACGAATGGAAGGGTCTAACGCTGCAAAGGGTTCATCAGCCACTAACACTTTGGGCTTTAACACAATGGCTCTGGCTAGCGCTACGCGCTGCTGCTGTCCATCAGAAAGCATATGTCGATAAAAGTAATAGTGTTCGCGCAAGAGGCCTACCTTCACCAACATATCTTCTATAATTGGTTTGCGTTCTGCTTCGCTTAGGCCTGTATTCAAACGCAATGGCTCATCCAAAATTTTTCCCACAGGAACCGATGGATTCATCGACTCGGAGCTATGCTGCAAGATCATACGAATGTCATGGGTACGTTTTTGCTGGCTATCTTTAGACTGATATTTGGCTAAATATTTGTGTGTGTTAATTTCAATTTCACCTGCATCAGCAGGCAGTGCACCTACCAAGAGCTTAGCCAACAGGGATTTACCTGAGCGGTTTTCACCAATTATTGCAATGGTTTCACCGCGCTTTACGCTTAAGTTCACTGGACCAAGTTGAAAAACTTCAGGACGTTTTAGCCAACGTTTCCTCTCGTTATGAATAAACGTGAGATCTTTCACCTGCATGATATCCATTACAGCTTCTCCATATGTAGAGGGAAGTGACAGCTGTAATTGTGATCGTGAATTTTACGCACGGCTGGCGTTTGTACACAGGCGCGCTGTGCACGAGGGCAGCGCGGACCTAATCGGCAACCAATAGGCAAATGCTGTAGTGTGGGAATAGAGCCACCAAGCGTGGGTAGCAGCGATTTCGGTGGTAAATCTTTTCTGAAGCTCGGCGCGCTGTCTAGTAATGCTTTTGTGTAAGGGTGCAGAGGGCGCTTCTTAATGTGCTTCATTCTACCTGATTCTACAGTCTGCCCTGCATACAACACCGTCATAGAGTGAGACATACTTGCAATTGCCAGTAGGTCGTGACTAACAAACAAGATCGAGAGCGAGCGGGTCTGATTCAAACGCGTGAAGAGCTTCAGAATTTGTGTTTTTGTTGTAGGTTCCATTCCCCGAGTTGGATCATCGGCGATGAGCAATTTAGGCTGTGAAACCAAGGCCATCGCAATCATGAATTTTTGACCTATGTCAGCCGGTATTTGATGAGGAAAAGCGCTTAAATAATGCTTGTGGTACTTTATTCCTACTTTGTGAACGGTGCTTATTGCGATCTTTTTGCGGTGTTGTGCTCGTTGCCAGAACCAGCTCCCTTCAACAAATTCATCGGGAATGCTCTCTTCCAACTGCTCTCCAAGCGTTGCCGATGGGTCTAAACTTGCCTGTGGGTTTTGGAATACGACCGCTATTTCTCGGCGCATTACCTCACGACGCTGCTGCACAGACATACTCAGCAGGTTTTCACCATTCCAACTCATGCGGTCAGCCGTTAAATTCCATTGGCTAGGAAGGGCTCCGCAAATGGCGGACACGATCAAGCTTTTGCCTGAGCCAGATTCTCCTACCAGTGCGCGAATCTCCCCGCTGCTAACTGACAGGTTAACTTTGTCCAACGCTTTAATTGCGCCATCGCTGCTCTGCATTTCCAAGGTGAGGTTTTTAATATCAAGCATTGGCATATTAATGACTCACTCTTTTTCTAAGTGCTGAACGCAAACCGTCACCCACAATGTTGATAGATAGCACCATGAAGAATATTGCCATTCCGGGGACGGCAACGTTCCACGGTGCTAGATAAGCAACATCTAGCCCATCAGCTAGAATAACGCCAAGTTCAGGAAGCGGTGACTGTGCGCCTAAATTCAGAAAACCAAGTGCAGATATGTCGATAACGGCAATAGAAAGTGCAAGCGTGCCCTGTACAACCAGCATTTCGGTCATGTTGGGTAGTATAGAATGAACAAAAAGTTGCCATCTACTGGCACCGTCCAATTTAGACGCCACTATATATTCTTTTTTCATTTCGGCGCGCACAAAACTTCTTGTGTGGTGCACAAACTGTGGAATAAGTGCAAGGGTAATTGCCCACATGCTGTTAACCAGACCGGTACCCAATATTGCAACGATAATAATCGCAATAAGTAGCGTGGGAATGGCCATAAGTGCATCGAGTAAGTGGTTGACGATACTTGAGCGAACACCCCGCAGCATGCCAGCAAAGGTCCCAAGGCTAACGCCGACTAACATGGCAAGCACAACAGTAATGAATGCGGAGCCTAGTGTGATGCGACACCCATAAATTATGCGGGTAAATAGGTCTCTACCCAACGCATCAGTACCGAAAATGTGCGATATAGAGCCATTAGCTAACCAGCTAGGCGGTATTAACAGTCCGTCGATATTTTGTTCCACGGCATCATAGGGAGTGATGATTGGTGCGAACAGCGCGCAAACAACAAACAACGCCAGCATAATCAGGCCAAGCATGGCGATGTGGCTCGCTTTAAATGATGCCCAAGTCCGTTGCCACGGCGACGGATGGAATTCTTCGTCGTATAAACTAAACTGTGGCACGTTCGTATTTCTCTCTGCTTGGGTCAATCATTCGGTTAAACAAATCAACGAGAATCGTGAGTGTAATTACTACCGTGGATACTGCCATCATACCAATTCTAAGGGCAGGGTAATCTCGCTGATAAATAGCTTGAATCAGCCAATTACCGATCCCCGGCCAAGAAAACAAGGTTTCGACAATCATCGCGTTCGTTATTAATGTCGTAATTTGTATCGCCATTAGCGGTAAAATGGGCAGTAACGCGTTGCGCAGAATATGACGAAAGAATATCTGCCAACTTGAAAGGCCTCTAGATATTGCTGCAGCGATATAGGGGCGGTGTTTCACGTCTATAACAGAACGTCTTGTTATACGTATCATCGAAGCGGTGGCGATAGCACCAATGGCAAACGTAGGTAATGCTAAGTGCGATAACGCATCCTTGAAGGCTAAGGTCTTGTTTTCTATGTCAGACAATAATATATCAATGAGAATAAAGCCTGACACGGGTTCGATGTTATAAAGCAAACTGATACGACCCGACAGCGGTGCAGCGTCTAGCTGCAAACTGAAAACCAATATAAGCAGGAGCGCAAACCAAAAAACAGGAAAAGAATAGGTTGTTATACTTGCACTATTTATTAGGTGATCCGACGTTGAATAGCTGCGAATCCCCGCATAATAACCAAGCGGTATTCCAATGAATAACGCCATCAACATGGCATAGGTTGCCAGTTCTATTGTGGCTGGCATCGCAATACCTACCTCTTCTCTTAACGGCAGGCCTGACGTAAAGCTGTATCCCCAGTCACCAGTGAGCAAATTGCCTACATAATAGAAAAACTGGAAAATATAGGGCTGATCTAGTTTAAATTGCCGCTCCAATGCCGCGCGTTGAATTTCATTTTGCGGCACGAGTCCTGTTAGGTTTTCAAGTGTATCGCCTGGAAAAAGGTAGGCGAGTGAAAACGACATAATCGCTAACACCAAAAGCGTTAATATAAATAAAGTGCAGTATCTTACGAGGATCTGGATCACAGTGCTTTTTTTACTCCACCAAAGCGTACACCGCCAAAGGGATTAATGGTCATTCCTTCTAGTTCATTCCTGTATGCCTGATAGCGATAGGCATGTGCGATGGGAACAAGAGGAAGGCGTTCGTATAATAATCGGTTAACTTGCCGGTATATGGCTGTGCGTTCTTCAATATCATCTGTCTGAAGAGCGTCGTTGAGTAACTTATCATAGTCTTCACTGCACCACATGGCACGATTTGTACCTGAGGGTATAGCGCCACAGCTCAATAGCGGACGATAGAAGTTATCTGGGTCTCCGTTGTCGGCAGACCAACCAATTAATACCGAGTCGTGCAGGCCTTCCTGAAGATGGCGTCTGAAGGTAGTCCAATCGTAACTGACAATGGTTGCTTCTACGCCTACATCACGCAAATAACGCTGAATGAGCTCGGCCATCTTTGTTGCGTTAGGATTGTAAGAGCGTTCAACAGGCATAGCCCATATCGTCATAGAAAAGCCGGCCTTAACTCCGGCGTCAGCTAATAATTTGCGCGCTAGAACTGGATTGTAGGCGGTATCGTCTGCGTCATTTTGAAACGCCCAGCTTGCCGCAGGCAGCAGGGTCTTAGCTCTAGTAGCACTGTCAAAATACACCGCTTCTAGCAATGTGTTCTTATCGATTGCGGCCGCTAGCGCACGTCTTACATCTGGGTTATCAAAAGGAGGGCGTTGAGTGTTAAACGCCCAAAATCCAATGTTTAGTCCTGGTTTTTCCGCTAGCGTCAGATCTTCTTTTGCCCGAATCACTTCAAGTTCAGTCTGTGCAGGAAAAGCGGTAGCGTCACATTCACCTGTCATTAATTTAGCCAGTCTCAGTGAGCTTCTTGGCGTAATGTCAAATATAAGCTGCTCTACAACAGGGCGCGTTTCGTCACCGTTTTGTGCTGTACCATCTTGAACAGTATCTTCGCCACCTTGGCCATTTTCAACTTCTTGGTTGGCACTCTCTACAGTATTGTTATCGCTTAGGACTTCATCACTCGTAGGCGCATCTTCCATTTGGTCACGCCAATAGTTGTCGTGGCGCAGGAACTTAATGAAATGGTCTTTGCGATAGCTATCGAATTTAAAGGGGCCAGTACCTACTGGAAGCTCATCGATTTTGCCCGGCGTGCCGGTCTGTGCCAGCTGGTTAGCATATTCTTCTGATAAGATAACGGCGAAATCGGTTGCTAGATTTGCCAAAAATGAGCTATCCCTGCGCTTAAGCGTAATTTCAACGCGGTAGCCGTTTACGCGCTCTACCGACGCGATATTTTGTGCAAGGCCTATGCTTTCGAAGTAGGGATAGCGCCCACCAGATACGTAGTGGTATGGATGGGAGCGTAGGCGCCATCTGTCTATACTGAAGATAACATCGTCGGCGTTAAAGTTTCGTGTTGGCGTGAAGTAGCGCGTATTGTGAAACCATACATCCTTTCTCAGTTGAAAAGCGTAGGTAAGACCGTCATCACTCACTAACCAGCTACTCGCCAAACTAGGCACGATGCGGCCAGACTCAGGGTCGAAATCAAGCAATCTGTCGTAGAGTTGGTGTGAAGATGCATCTGACGTTGTACTTGATGTATCTAGCTGCGGATTGAAGGTAACTGGATTGCTTTCAGAGCAGTATATAATACCCGTATTGTAAAACGCTTGTTTGTTCTGCTTAGCACAGGATGCAACAAGAAGCGCTGTACATATACATAATGACAAACGCTTTACCAAACCATGGGACATGCTTTACGCCTCGACGCTTTCCGCGGAAGAATCTAGTAAGTTATATTTTTTGAGATAGCCTCGCAGCTGATGATACGTCAGGCTCAATTTTTCAGCAGTCTTCTTCTGATTAAACTGACTGTCAGCAAGTGCCTGTTTTATCATATCTATCTCATGTTGTTGAGAACGTTCTTTCAAATCTATGGGATATTCAACAATTTCTGGCTTTTTCACTGGTGCCAGTGGCGTAATGTCTGCACTTTCAATGCGTTCATTGGTGGCAGCGGTCTCTGAAGGGGATTGAGAAACGGGTGAGTCGGACGTATTCACTCTGTCATTGGTCTTCACTCTACCTTTCGGGCGATAAGCTGACTCAAAGGGGTCAAGAACGATTTCATGTACGGGCAGATGAGGGTTATTTGTTCGATATACTGCACGTTCGACCACGTTCTTAAGTTCACGTATATTGCCTGGCCAATCGTAATCAAGAAGGGTTCGCTTCGCCTTCTCTGTAAAGCCGCTGAATAATTCCATTTCCATTTCACGGGCCATATTAATAGCAAAGTTTTCTGCCAACATCATGATATCTTCCCTACGCTCGCGTAGCGGAGGAATGGTAATTACGTCAAAGGCAAGTCGGTCGAGTAAGTCTGCACGAAATTCACCTGCATCGGCAAGCGCGGGTAAGTCTTCGTTTGTAGCTGCAATAAGGCGTACGTCAGTTTTTACTGACTTGCTTCCGCCAACGCGCTCAAATTCGCCATATTCGACAACGCGCAGTAGCTTCTCCTGAATAAGGCCAGAAGTATTAGCCAGCTCATCAAGAAATAAGGTGCCGTTGTGGGCCACTTCAAAGCGACCTTCGCGGCGTTTTGAGGCACCGGTGAACGCACCTGCTTCATAACCGAATAATTCACTTTCCAATAGGCTTTCACTTAAGGCAGCACAATTAAGCTTAATATAGTTCTGATCCCAGCGCTTAGATAAGAAGTGAAGTCGCGCGGCAATAAGCTCTTTACCTGTGCCTCGCTCACCTATTACCAGCACAGGTTTATCTAGCGGTGCAATTTGTGAAATTTGCTCTAAAACTTCTAGAAAACTATTCGCTTGGCCAAGTAAATTGTCTTGCTGTCGATACCTACTCATTAAATCCCTCAAAAGTTAGTCATTTCGACCAATTAATAGTGTAGAACAAAACATATTGAGAAACGAGTATTATTTGAACTTATAAAAAGTGTATGAAAAATAGCAGGTTAGCACAGTTATAAAGTTGGCAAGCATATTGAATACAACTAATACCAAGAGTAACCTATTTATCAAGTGTGGTGTTTTTTAAACACTTACCATTTTTAGCAAGAGGTAATTATTATGGGTATCTTCTCGCGTTTTACAGATATTGTGAATTCGAATATTAATGCGCTTTTAGATAAAGCGGAAGATCCTGAGAAAATGGTTAGATTAATCATTCAGGAAATGGAAGACACATTGGTTGAGGTGCGCTCAGCATCAGCAAAGACCTTAGCCAACAAAAAAGAAATTGTTAATCAAATTGCAAAGTATGAAAGCGATGCAAGTGACTGGGAAGCCAAAGCTGAGCTTGCTTTGAGCAAAGACAGAGAAGACTTGGCGCGTGCTGCGCTGCAGGAAAAGAAGAAGTCTGCAGAAGCTGCTGAAGCGTTAAGTAAAGAGCTGGCTATTGTTGATGAGCAAATCAGCAAACTTCAGGATGAAATTGGTCAGCTTCAAGAAAAGCTAGCGGATGCGAAGAGTCGCCAAAAAGCGATTATTATGCGCCAGAAAACTGCAAGCTCTCGTCTTGAAGTGAAAAAGACGCTGGATAGCACTAAAGTAGATAATGCGATGGGACGCTTTGAGCAATATGAGCGTAAAATCGATGACCTTGAGTCGCAGGTTGAAGCTTACGATCTAGGTAAGAAAACGTTACAGGATGAGTTTGCTGAACTAGAGGCCAGTGACAAAGTTGAAGACGAACTTGCTGCGCTTAAAGCGAAAGTAAAAGGTGCAAACACAAGCACCGAAAAATCAGAATAATAAGAATAGGGTGTACCCTCCGGATGTGAAATCGGAAGGAGGGTAATTACATCAGAGTTTGTAGGAGAGATTGAGATGGATGAAGGTACGATTGCAATGTTGGTGATGCCCCTTGTGGTGTTTTCAATATTCGTTGCTCCAATTTGGCTAATATTACACTATCGAAGCAAGAAGCAAGTGAATCAGGGATTGAGTGCAGAAGAGCACGCATCTTTGCAAGACTTAGCCGAGAAAGCCGAGAAAATGAGCGAACGCATTGAGACTCTAGAGGCCATTTTAGACAGCGAGGCACCTGAGTGGAGGAATAGAGCATGAGAAACGGTAAGCAGCTCTATCGCAACCCAGAAAATGCAAGAATTGCAGGCGTGTGCTCGGGTGTAGCTGAATATTTCGGCTTAGAAACTTGGTTAGTAAGGATTTTAGTTGTAACAGGTTTCTTCTTGTTAGCCGGACCTTTCATCTTTGTTGCATACATTGCAGCTTGGTTCATTCTCGATAAAAAACCTGTTGGGTTAAAAAATGCGCCAACGCAACCTGTTTTCTCAAAAGGTAAGGGATGGACAAATCCCAACGGTGGTCAGGTAAAAAGCCCAAAAGTGGAAGTGAAAACGAAAGTTTGGCAGGCGGGCGAGCCACCAAAACAAGCGTTTCACGATATTCGTAATCGTTTTGAAAAAGCAGAAGTTCGACTTCGTAAAATGGAAACTTATGTAACGTCTCGCGAATATCAACTCAATAAAGAAATTAGCCGTCTTTAATTAGCGATGGCGCACCAAGCAAACTTGAATGAAGCCGCTCGTAATGAGCGGCTTTTTGTTATATAAAACAATGCGTTTACTTGGTTTTGTAAAATTCCTGTTACAGCAAAATCGAGTCGCTCGTAAGGGCTTACACTTTTCGACGTCGCGAATTTCATTAGACTGATAGACAAGTTTTTCAACTCTTATTGGTTACAGAAGTTATGCCAAAGTCAACGCAATACCAGTCGAGACAATCTGACGAGAATGGCATTATCCATTGGTCAGACGAAGAGAACCAAATTTGGTCTGAACTCTATGCGAGACAAATTCCGCTGGTGAAAGAAAGAGCGTGCCAAGAATACTTGGACGGGCTTGATTTGTTGAAGTTAAATGAAAAGGAAATTCCTCAGCTACCCGACATCAACAAAGTACTGATGGAGAAAACGGGTTGGCAAACAGCTGAAGTGCCTGCGTTAATTAATTTTGGCGAATTTTTCAGATTACTGGCGAATAAGCAATTTCCTGTTGCCACCTTTATTCGCACCAGAGAAGAATTCGATTATTTGCAGGAGCCGGATATTTTCCATGAAGTTTTCGGTCATTGTCCGCTACTAACGAATCCTGCATTTGCTCATTTTACTCACACTTACGGAAAGTTGGGTCTTGCTGCCAGCAAAGAAGACCGAGTTTATCTCGCTCGTCTTTATTGGTTCACCGTAGAGTTTGGATTGGTTAGAGCCAAAGATGAATTGAAGATATACGGTGGAGGCATCTTATCTTCTCCTGGCGAGACAATATACGCGTTAGACAGCGACACACCTCTGCGTAACCCGCTCACTGCTATTGATGCATTAAGAACACCTTATCGTATCGATATTATGCAGCCTCTTTATTATATCTTACCGGAATTCGACCATCTGTTTGAATTAGCGGAAATGGATATTATGGCACTCGTAGAAGAAGCGAAGTCTTTAGGGCTATTTTCCCCACTTTTCCCACCTAAAGAGAAAAAAGCCAGCTAACACTATTGTTAATTAAATGTGTTTTATATAGGATGCCGCTCACTGAAGCGGCATCTTTTTTATTTGGTATGCGCGGCCTTTTAATTATGCTCTCTGCGCGTTCTTAAATGTGTGATTCATCGCAAATTTAACCATCTGTAACATTTATCTTGTTATCTTTTTGTAAAAGTATGATATTCTGTACATATATGTTTACAAAATAGCTATAACACCCTATGCGTCTAGAAATAAGCTGTCAGGACCGTCTTGGTATCACTCAAGATGTTTTAGATATTCTCGTTACTAAAGAAATAGATTTACGCGGTATTGAAATTGACCCTGCGGGGAAAATTTTCCTTAATTTTCCCAATATCGAATTTGCAGATTTTCAACACCTCATGCCTCAAATTCGTCGCATCGATGGTATCGACGATGTGAAGACGACGCTTTTCATGCCAGGAGAGCGTGAAAAAAATCAGCTTTCCGCTATTTTAAGAACGTTGCCCGACCCTGTGTTTTCTATCGACGCCAAAGGCAATATCTTGCTATGCAATGAAGCGGTATGCGCGGGGCTAGAAATTCCGAGTAGCGAAATAGAAGGCATTGAAATTGGCGAAGTTGTGAAAGGCTTTAACTTTACTAAATGGATGGACGGTAAATCGCCTGGCCCTCAGTCTTCGAAAGTGAAGTTTATTCAACAGGATTACCTAGCCGATATGCTACCTATTACCGTACCTGACGGCGAGCAGAATATGATCATGGCAGGTGCTGTGGTGATATTAAAATCAGAGATGCGACTAGGGCAACAATTTACCGCGTTCCACCAGTCTCCCACTGATAGCTTTGACCGCTTTGTCACTCAATCTCCGTTTATGAAGCGAGTCGTTCATGAAGCCAAGCGAATAGCTGATTTGGATGCACCTATTTTAATTTTTGGTGAAACAGGCACAGGCAAGGAAATGATTGCCAGAGCCTGTCACCAGTCTAGCCGTCGCAGTGAAGGTGCATTTTTAGCTTTAAACTGCGCGTCTTTACCTGACAGCGTGGCAGAAACCGAATTATTCGGTTACGCAGCGGGGGCATTCAATCAGCCTAATGCAAAAGTGGGGCTATTAGAGCAAGCAAAAGGCGGTACGCTTCTTCTCGATGAAATCGCTGATATGTCTTCTCAGCTTCAAGCTAAACTGCTCCGCGTTCTAGAAGACGGCGAATTTAGAAGAGTAGGGGATTCTGAGCCAGTTAAGGTAGACGTGCGATTTATATGCACCACCTGTCGTGATTTAGGTCAGCTTGTAGAAGAAGGACGATTTAGAAAAGAATTGTACTACCGCTTAAACGTACTAAGTTTGGTTATGCCTTCTTTAAAAGACAGAAGGCAGGATATCGTTCCTCTAGCCGAGTCTTTCATCGTTCAACACAGTACCAAGTTAGGTCGCCGTCCTGCGAAACTCAGTAAATCCTGTGTTGATTTTCTGCAGCAGTACCCGTGGCCGGGTAATGTGAGACAGCTACAGAATGCGCTGTAT
This sequence comes from Alteromonas sp. G4i13, assembly GCF_054960505.1. Classification (NCBI taxonomy): domain Bacteria; kingdom Pseudomonadati; phylum Pseudomonadota; class Gammaproteobacteria; order Alteromonadales; family Alteromonadaceae; genus Alteromonas; species Alteromonas sp. G4i13. The sequence continues at coordinate 26,638 of NZ_JBHNYX010000034.1, forward strand.
CGCGCGTTATCACTCCTTGACGGTAAGGAGATTACCAAGGAAGACATTCAGCTTCCAAGTTGTGCGCCAAGCGTCACTTATATTGACGAGAACTTTGACGGCACATTAGACGAAGAAGTGAAAAAGTTTGAAAAGGACTTGCTCAAGCGGTTATATCCTTCCTACCCAAGTACCCGTCAATTGGCTAAAAAACTGGGGTTAAGTCATACGGCAATTGCAAATAAATTACGTGAGTACGGTATTAACAAGGCAACGGTAAAGCTTTAATTATATGGGAGCATTGACCTTTGCCATAGGGTGAAGGTTAATGTGACCAAGTATATTTGACGTCGTTTAGCAAAGTAAAAATGGCAAATGGTCTACGCCAATTTTTATATCGTTAATGCGTTTTTGTGCCTCAGAGCAATATCAATTCATCTGTTACGATAAATTTACATCGCCCACGGAGCAAGCGGGCAGCGCTATACCTGCTCAACAGAGGCTTACTAGCGTACATCCTTTCTTACAGCCAAATAAAACTTCGTCAACAGATCACTTCTCAACGCACACCAACTAGTGGCATAACTATAATCATGGAATTGTGTGTGATGCTGCCGCGTAAAAAGATATAGGTCTTTTATTCAGAACGTATTAATAAAAGACAAGAGCGCCAAGCTGATGAATAATTTTTCGAGGAAAGAACAATGAAACTAGCAACCTATAAGAATGAAACCCGAGATGGCTGCCTAATGGTAGTGTCGAAGGACCTTTCTCGAGCATGCAGTGCACAGGACATTGCGAAAACGATGCAAGACGCACTGGATAATTGGAAAGAGATTGCCCCTCAGCTACAGATGAAATACCAAGCGCTAAATGACAATGCGTGTGACAGCGTGCCGTTTGACGCATCTCGCTGTGAGTCGCCTCTGCCTAGAGCTTACCAATGGGCTGATGGAAGTGCTTACGTGAACCATGTGGAATTGGTGCGAAAGGCGCGTAATGCAGAAATGCCGGAAAGCTTTTGGACTGACCCATTGATGTATCAAGGTGGTTCCGATGACTTTATTGGACCCGAGGATGACATCATACTTCCAAGTGATGATTGGGGAATCGATTTTGAAGGTGAAGTCGCTGTTGTTACCGATGATGTTCCTATGGCGTGTACGCCTGAACAAGCTTCAGAGCGCATTCGACTTATTATGTTAGTTAACGACGTGTCACTTAGAGGGTTAATCCCAGGCGAATTGGCGAAGGGGTTTGGCTTCTTCCAATCAAAACCTGCGTCTAGCTTTTCTCCGGTTGCTGTAACACCAGATGAATTAGGTGATGCGTGGAAAGATAGCAAAGTGCACTTGCCTTTGCGTTCAACCTACAATGGTGAACTATTCGGTAAGCCTGAAGCGGGTCAGGACATGACGTTTGATTTTGGTCAGCTAGTCGCGCATGCCGCCAAGAGCAGAAACCTAGGTGCAGGTGCTATCATCGGCTCGGGTACAGTGTCTAATAAACAGGGTACAGATCATGGCTCTGCCATCGCTGAAGGCGGTGTGGGTTATTCATGTATTGCAGAAGTGCGCATGATTGAGACTATTCGAGACGGCAAACCTTCTACTCCTTTCATGCAGTTTGGCGATCGTATTCGCATAGAAATGCTAGATAAAGAAGGCAACTCTGTTTTTGGCGCCATTGAACAGCAAGTTAAGCCGCTTAGCTAAAACTTTAAAATGAAAAGTAGTGTGGGGTAATAACGCGGTTTACTTAGTAGGCACGTTGTTGTTTTCCCCACTATAATTATAAGAGGGAGTAGAGCGTTTAGATTCATCAAAGCCCTGTACTCCTACCAAAAACGTTTAATAGGTGTGGTAGTACCATGAGTATAAAACTTTACGGCTATTGGCGTTCGACCGCCTCTTACCGCGTGCGGATTGCGCTGAATTTGAAAGGGGTTGAGTACGAGTATGTACCTGTCCATCTTGTAAACAACGGTGGCGAGCAGCACAGTAGCGAATATACGCGTCTCAATCCTGCGCACCTTGTCCCTACTTTGGTTGACGAAGACGAAGATATTATTCTGAATCAATCGCTATCAATCATCGAATATCTTGATGAACGGTATGAAGGCGAACACCAGCTGGTTCCTGAACATCGAACAGAGAGAGCCAGGGTCAGAGCGCTAGCACAAGATATCGCGTGTGATATTCAGCCTTTGGGTAATCTACGTGTACTGAATGCGCTAAAAGGGGATTTTGAGGCGTCACAAGATGATGTGGCGAAGTGGGCATCCCACTGGATAACGCTGGGGTTCGACGGCATTGAAAAGCGTCTTCAGACCCAAGCTGGAAAGTTCTGCTTTGATTTCGATGTTACGCTGGCTGATATTTGCTTAGTACCCCAAGTGTATAATGCGCAACGTTTTAACGTCGATATGAGTCGCTACCCTTTAATTAGTAAGATAGCGAAGAATTGTAACGAGTTAGATGCTTTTGAGCGGGCTAAGCCCGAAAATCAAATAGACGCCACTTAGACTGACGGGGGAGAGTAGAAATGTACTCTGACCCCATTTTTTGAGTTATTGGCGTTTAATCGGTAGCTCGGTGGTGTTTTTCACCTGCTTTAAGGCGAAGGTTGAGCTTAAATGATCGACAAGAGGCAGGTGAGTTAATTTCGTTTTAAGTAAGAATTCGTACTCTTCAATACTTTCCACTATCACTTTTAGTAAGTAATCTTTTTCACCGCTGGTGGTATGACACTCCACGATTTCATCGATGTTTTGTACGGCATTTTCAAAATCGGTTAGCGAGTCACCGTCATGGTTTTTCAACGTGACATAGATAAAGACCGACACACCTAAATTCAGTTTTTTGCTGTTTAGCAATGTGACTTTACCAAGAATGATGCCGTCGGCTTCCATTCGTTTGACACGTCTCCAGCACGGAGTATGCGACAATCCTACACGTTGGCTTAAATCTGCCATCGACACCGTGGCGTCTTGCTGAAGTACGCGCAAAATCTCACGGTCAAATTTATCCAATTTCATTAACACTGTTTCCGTCGTTTTTATGATGTTTATTATATATCAAAAAAAATTCTAGGATAGCTGTCCTAGAAAAATTGTAATCAATTCTATTGCGTTTCAGTTTGTAAATTTCATTAACAAACTTTGCAAGGCCTGTCCTCAAAACAATCGGATACACTTGGCAAAATGTTGCTGATCTTTGCGAGGCCGATAAGTGTACCGCAAATCATCTTCAGACTCTCACATCATCCCAAATGAGCGGCGTTTCGTTTTCGTGACAGCTAGACCTTGGGTAGGCTTTAATTCATCACAGTATTAATAGGGAAAATATGTCAGTTTTTGATCACCCGGAGTTCAATAATCACGAACACGTTGCGTTTTATCATGACGAGAAGGCGGGCTTGAGCGCCATTATTGCTGTACACAATACCAATCTGGGGCCAGCACTTGGCGGTTGTCGCATGTGGCCCTACGTAAATAGTGGTGAGGCATTGACCGATGTGTTGAGACTGTCAAAGGGGATGACGTATAAAGCAGCCATGGCTAACTTGGAGCTTGGCGGCGGTAAATCTGTGATCATCGGCGACCCTCGTAAGGCTAAATCGCCAGAAATGATGAAGGCAATGGGCAAGTTTGTTGAATCATTGGGCGGCAAGTATTTCACTGCTGAAGACTCTGGTATTTCAGTAACGGACTTGCAAACCATGGCAACCGAGTCGGATTACATCGCTGGTGTTAATGCTAAATACCACTATGCGGGCGAAGTACCTGACGGAAACCCGGCTCCGTCTACAGCGTACGGTGTGTTTGTGGGTTTAAAGGCGACGGTAGAGTACGGCTTGAGGCGCAGCCTTGATGGCGTCAGTGTTGCTATACAAGGTATGGGGCACGTTGGCTACCGTCTTGCAAAGCACTTGCATGAGCACGGTGCCAAGCTTTATGTTGCGGACATCTATCCTGAAGGTGTTGAAAAAGCAGTATCTGAATTTGGTGCGACAGCTGTAGCGCCGGAAGAAATACTGAGCCTAGATGTGGATGTGTTAGCGCCATGTGCGTTGGGTGCAGCCATTAACGATTTGTCATTGCCTGAAATCAAAGCCAAAGTAATTGCAGGCGCTGCAAATAACCAGCTTGCACGTGAAGATATTGGTGAATTGCTTCAACAGCGCGGCATTCTGTATGCGCCAGATTACGTGATCAACGCGGGTGGCGTTATCGACATCTTCCATCAGCGTATGGAATCGAGTTCTAATGAAGCGCTTCGCGCACATATTGAGCAAATCGGCGAAACTCTAAAAGAAATTTATACCCGTGCAGAGCAAGAAGGGGCGGCGACAAACCGCGTTGCCAACCTTATTGCCGAAGAGAGATTTTCTTTAAAGGGTTGAAAACTCTCAACCAAATAGTCATAATGCGCCCCGCACTCAGGCAGGGGCGAATGACTTTGCTTTGAATGCGATTTTCTATGGTGGGCTTTTGGTCCTCCCGCAATGATACTCTGTGAACCCGGTCAGGCCTGGAAGGGAGCAGCCGCAGCAGACGACTCATGTGCCGGGATGTGGCTGGAGGCCCGCCACCCAAATTCCTTATTCGTCTTCTTTTTTAGTCTTTTCTATTTCATCTAAGTACTTGAGTGCTTTACTAATAGCATGCTCAACATTCATTTCCATTTGATTTCGTTCGCTCTGAGGCAGGTAAAACGCCATGTCTACTTCGTAGCGGATATAACGTGGTGGAACCTGATTTAAGGCAAGACAGCACAAGTCTGCTAAGTAATCAGGACTTTTCGTGGTATCGAGCCCCAGCTTACTGATTCTTTCTAAAACCAGGTGTTCATAATAGTTATGGATGTCGTCATCTAGTTTCATATTAATTCCCCTTATAATTGTTGTTAGCGCCCTGCGTAAAAGTGCTGTGGTATGCAAATATGTTGTGCGGAAAATACAGCACTTGTCCAACTAATTGGACACATTTTTATACAAGCTAAATGGCACAACACGAACCTTGGCTATATATCCTTATAATGTATAGCTTGTATTCTGTGGATGTCGAGTCGACGGTGATAGAATTACGAAGTTAAACAAAGCAATAAGGCAAGAACGACATGAAAAAAAATATAGAGCCCTGCTACTACGGCGATTACCTACAGCTTGATAAGATTTTGGGGGCGCAGGACTTACAGAGTGAGAAGTACGGTGACGCGGCGCACGAAGAAATGCTGTTCATTATTGTTCACCAAGTTTATGAGCTTTGGTTTAAGCAGGTTCTTCATGAATTAAATGCAGTAATTGATACGTTTAATCAAGAAACGGTTAAAGATCAGCAGCTAACACTAGTGGTGCATCGCTTACAGCGAGTCATACAAATTCAAAAGTTAATGAACGATCAAATTACTATCATGGAAACCATGACGCCACAGCAGTTTTTGTCGTTTAGGGACTACCTGGTGCCCGCGTCGGGCTTCCAAAGTATACAGTTCAAGCGTTTAGAAATATCACTAGGCCTAAAGCGTGATTTCAGAATCGACTTTGATAAGCAAAGCTTCTACAACCGTCTGACTGATAAAGATAGAGCGTTATTGGAAACCCTTGAAAACAAACCTAGTTTGTTTGAGCTGGTCGACAAATGGCTTTCAAGAATGCCGCTTCTAAAAACGGAAGGTTTCGATTTTTGGCAATATTATAAAGATGCGGCAGACGAAATGTTGAAAGACGACCATCATACAATTTCAACCAGTGACATGCTATCTGATACAGAGCGGCGACAAGAGCTAAAAGACTTACAAGCAACGATGGAGAACTTTGATGCGTTGTTTGATGATACGCAGTTTGAAAAGTTAAGAGGCGAGGGCAAGTTCCGCTTGAGTCATAAAGCATTGCTTTCTGCATTATTTATAAAACAGTACTCTGAAGAGCCTATCTTTAATCTGCCGTTCCAGCTTATTACCGCACTCACAGAGATAGACGAGCAACTCACTATATGGCGCTATCGTCACGCAATGATGGTTCAGCGCATGCTGGGCACTAAAATTGGCACTGGTGGATCGTCAGGACATCATTACCTCAAGAAAACCACTGAGTCTAATCGTATCTATTTAGACTTTTTTAACATGGCAACCTTCTTACTTCCCAAAAGTGCATTGCCAGAATTGCCTGAAACTGTAAGAAGACGACTGGGGTTTTATTTGCAGTAGTTCTTTACATTCATAAGATTTAATACAAATTAACAATTTAGCTTAACTTGAGGTAGGTTCAAATGCTCATCGCTCAAAATCATTAGTTTGTCGCAAGTGGTGCATAAATTTGTTGATTATTTCGCTCTGGCTGGTCAATTATTCTTTAGGATAATTTTTATTATCCTTAATAATAACAAGGGTTTAGGTTGGCTTAATTGATATTTAATAAAAGCTTAATACTAAATTACACTAACCAGGGAATACGTAAATGTATCAAATTAAACGAAGTGCAGTAGCATTGGCAGTTGCTCTATCGATTGGGGCAACCGCCCCCGCCTTAGCAAACAACACCAATGGTTCAATTCAGGGAACCTCAGTTCAAGTAAATGGCAACAGTCTTTCAAACGTTACTATTACTATCGAAAATCTAGACACGGGCTTAACGCGTTCTGTTCAAAGTGACGAATCAGGGAATTTCCGTTTCCCATTACTCCCAGCAGGTAATTATAAAGTAACCGCAGAAAAGAATGGGTTTCGCACTACCATTCAAGAATCTGTAAAAGTAGGCATTAGCGGCAAAACAAACTTAGACATGCGTCTTGCTAGTGATGACGTTGAGCGTATTGAAGTAACCGGTACCACCATCGCCATGGTCGACGTGACAAGTTCAAGTACTGGTATCGTAGTAGACAGCGTCACTCTTGATCGAGTACCGGTTCCTCGTAACTTGACTTCTGTAGCATTATTAGCGCCAGGTACAACGCAAGGTGATTCGGCATTTGGTGATTTGCCTTCTATTGGTGGCGCATCGGTTGGGGAAAATGGATATTACATTAATGGGTTAAATATCACTAACTTCCGAACTGGTGTGGGCTCGAGTGAGCCACCGTTTGATATGTACGAAACATTTGAAGTAAAAACAGGTGGATATTCAGCTGAGTTTGGACGTGTAACTGGTGGTGTAATCAACGCTAAAACCAAAAGCGGTACTAACGAATTTAAAGCTGGCGCTAACTTTTACTGGGAGCCCGACGCACTTCGAGAACAGCGTGACTCCTCCCGTAATAACGTCAATGGACTTTACCGAATTGATAACACTCAGGATGAAGTTGATGAGTGGGATGTCAACGTATGGGCGAGCGGTGCTTTGATTGAAGATAAGCTGTTTTTCTACGCACTGTTCAATCCTCGCTCGGCAGAAAATAATTATGCGGGTGAACAAACAAGCACCGCTGAAGGTGTGTTACAGAATGGTTATTTCGAGAAAGATGATGACGCATTCTGGGTAGCAAAACTTGATTGGTACGTTACAGAAAACAATATTCTAGAAATCACCGCTTTCTCGGATGAACGTTCAACGAAAATCACAACCTATGACTCAGTTGATGGCGGGAATTATACCGATGGCCGTGTAGGCTATGAAGATGAAGGTGGTTTAAACTATACAGCAAAATGGACAAGTATCATAAATGACGATTTTTCAATTTCTGCTCAATATGGGATAAACAAGCAAGATAGAACAGTGCGAAGCGAATTGGATGGCAATCCTGTTGTTTACTACCGCTATGACAGCACTGCAGCGTTCGTTCCGACTAATACATGGGCTAACTTCACTGCTGAACAAGGTGATGACGAGCGTGAAGTTATTCGATTGGATGCAGACTGGTATGCGGGCGATCACTCAGTACGGTTTGGAGTTGACTATGAGAAGCTTACCTCAAATAGCAGCACTATCAATTCAGGCGGTGCTTACTATTTGTATTACGTTGACGATAGTGACCCATCGAACGAAGAAATCTACCAAGTACGTCACCGCAACTATAACGTCGGTGGTCAGTTTGATTCTGAAAACTTTGCCTTTTACATTCAAGATCAATGGCAGGTTACAGATACGCTCGTGATTAACGCAGGTCTTCGTAACGATACATTTGAAAATTTCAACGCCGATGGTGATTCTTTTGCCAAATTAGACAATCAGTGGGCCCTTCGTTTAGGTGCTGTTTGGGATGTGTTTGGTGATGGTGAGACGAAAGCATGGGCAAGCTATGGTAGATACTACTTGCCTATTGCAGCAAACACGAATATTCGTTTGGCTGGAGCGGAAACTTATACTCAAGAGTACTACGAGTTTGACGGCTTTGCCGATGAAGCTCTTGGTATTCCAAACCTCACTGGTGCTAAAACGCAACCTGATGACGTGTTTGCAGACGGTACTGCAAAATCTCCAGATGAAATCGTAGATCAAAACTTGGACTCAATGTACTCGGATGAATTCATCGCCGGTTATCAATTCCAGTTGAATGATGAGTGGAGCATGTCAATTCAAGGTACATATCGAGAGCTTTCGACCACTATAGAAGATATGGCAATTGATGCGGCGGTTATTGAGTGGGCTGCAGCGAATGGCTACGGCGACGTATCTGATATCTGGGATGGGTTCCACCAGTATGTACTTACAAACCCTAATTCTGATATGCGTATTGGTACTACCGAGTTGCCGGGTGCTGAAGGTGAGTTAGTTTACATGGACCTATCAGCGGAAGATTTGGGCTACCCTGATTCAATTCGTAAATATGCAGCGGTAGATTTTATGTGGCAACGAGCATGGGACGGAGTATGGATGCTGAACGCAGCGTATACGTGGTCACATAGCTGGGGTAACAACGAAGGCTATGTACGCTCAGATAACGGTCAGGATGACGCAGGTTTAACAACCTTATTTGACCAACCTGGCCTGCTTGATAATGCTTATGGTGACTTACCGAATGACAGACGTCATCAAGTTAAACTTTACGGTGCTTATGCCGTAACTGAAGACTTAACGCTTGGAGCAAACTTACAGTTTTGGACTGGTCGTCCTATAAACGCATTTGGCTATCATCCTACAGATCTTTTTGCTCAAGCTTATGATTCAGAGTCGTTTTTTGCCGGTGGTGAGCCAGCGCCTCGTGGTTCGCGTGGCCGCACGAGCAGCTATTACTCAATCGACGTTTCTGCGTCATACAATATAGATATTGGCGAAGATCAAACATTGGTAGTTCGAGCTGATATTTTCAATTTGCTTAACAACGACCGTGTAACAGAAGTTAATGAAATATATGACGATGAGAGCTCGGCTGACCCAACAAATCCTGATGTAAACCCAAATTATGGTCTACCGACCGCATGGCAAACACCTAGATATGTTCGTTTCAGCGTAAATTACTCGTTTTAAATAGTGTCATAACTAAAAATAAGAACAGGCGCGGGTATACTTAAGGTGTAAACCGTGCCTTTTTTATTGGTTAGTTTAAAAAGCATACTGGCAGGTTGTTTTTTGTGCTCAAAATGTTAAATGTAAGTTAATATTTACGAAACGAGGTAAAAATAGAAAAAAAAATTGAACTTTTGTGAAACACCCGTCTGATCCCAGTTGACCCTTCGCACAGGATGTGGTTATTATCAAAGTGAGGCTTTGACCTTACTAATAATAATTCGTTATATAAACGATTTAAGAAACACACACTAAGAGTTTTAGTGGTCCAGGGAGACAATACATGTTTACAAACTCTAAGCTGGCTAAATCAGTGAAGTTAGCGTGCGCATTCGGTGCTGCATCATCTATCGGCTTCACTGGTGCAGTTAACGCACAGGAAACCGAACAAGCAGCGGAAGCAGTAGAAAAAATCGAAGTAACAGGTTCACGTATCCGTCGTACAGACATCGAAGGTGCAAACCCAGTTACAGTAATGTCTCGAATCGACATTGAGCGATTTGGTGTAACGTCTATCGGTGACGTTCTTCAGGCTATCCCTTCTGCAGGTTCTGCTATTAACACCAACAACAACAACGGTGGTAATGGTACAACTACAATCAACATTCGTGGTATCGGTTCAAACCGTACTCTTGTTCTAGTTAACGGTAAACGCTGGGCTCCAGGTCTTGGCGGTTCAGTTGACCTTAACAACATCCCAGCAGCAATTATCGAGCGTATCGAAGTACTTAAAGATGGTGCGTCTGCTGTATATGGCTCTGACGCGATAGCTGGTGTTGTAAACATCATCACTCGTCAAGATTTTGAAGGCGTTCACGCGTCTGGTTACATGGGTCAATACGATGAAGGCGACGGTAACAAAGAACAGTGGGATATCGGTTTCGGTACTTCAAACGATAAAGGCAACGTTTACTTCAACATTTCTTATGTAGAAGAAGAGCCAACATTCGCGGGTGACCGTGAAATCTCAGCAGTGCCTGTATTCGGCGCACCTACTGGTTACGGTGGTTCATCAGGTACACCTAACGGCCGCTTCTGGTATTTCGATGACGAAGGTACTTCTTTTAACGTTCAAAACGATGGCAACGGTGGTCTAATCCCATGGACTGGAAGCAGCGCTTTCAACTTCGCACCACTTAACTACCTTTCAACGCCTCAAGAACGTACCAATATTTATTCTCAGGGTCGTTATGAGCTGACCGATAACGTTACTGTAAATGTTACAGGTTTCTACGGTAACCGTCGTTCGTCTCAGCTTCTAGCGCCAACACCTTTATTCGTAGGTAACGCTGCAGGTACTACTGGTATCACTATCGCGGCTAACAACCCTTATAACCCAACGGGCTTAGACCTGACTGACGCAGCTGGTTTCGGTGAGCCTAACAGTCTTTTCTTCGCCGGTCGTCGTATGCTTGAAGCTGGCTATCGTCAGTTCGCTCAAAACGTAGACCAATTCCAGTTTAACGGTGGTTTTGAAGGGGTTATCGAACTAGGCGATAAGGAGTTCTTCTGGGACGCTACTTATACGTACGCAGATATCACGCAAAATACGTTGACTGACGGTTTGCTAAACATGGACCGTGTTGCATTGGCGCTAGGCGATGTTGACGCTTGTAACAATTCTGATGATGGATGTGTACCTCTGAATTTCTTTGGTGGCGCGACTGCAATTGGGGAAGGTACAATCACGCAAGAACAGCTTGATTACATTCAATTTACTGCACAAGATGCATTGAATTCTTCTCTTGAAAGCTACACTGCTAACCTTTCTGGCGAAATCATGGAGCTTCCAGCAGGTTACCTTGCTTTTGCTACAGGTTATGAAAAGCGCTGGCAATCTGGTTACGATCAGCCGGACGCGCTAATCGCAGCCGGGATTACTTCTGGTAACTCTCGTCAACCAACTTCAGGTTCATTTAGTGTCGAAGAATTCTATCTAGAGCTTGCTGTTCCTCTACTTTCAGATATGCCTGGCGTTGAGCAACTAGACCTTGAACTAGCGACTCGATACTCTGACTACAGCAACTTTGGTGATACAACAAACTCTAAAGTTGGTCTTAAGTGGCGTGTAAACGAAGACTTAATCGTTCGTGGTACATGGTCTGAAGCGTTCCGTGCTCCTTCACTATCAGAGCTTTTCTTGGGTAACAGCGATAGCTTCGTTACACTTCAAGACCCTTGTAACGGCGGTGAAGCAGGAAACCCAAGCGCACCAGGTTGTGCGGGTATCCCATCAGCTTACGAGCAGCCTAACCCTCAAATCAGAACAACCGTTGGTGGTAACGCTGACCTACAGCCTGAAGAAGCAGAGAGCTTCACATACGGTTTCGTATACTCTCCAGCACAAGTTGAAGGCTTATCAATCACGTTTGACGTATTTGATATCGAAGTTGACAACGCAGTATCAACTGTTGGTGCGCAAAGTATCCTAGATGCGTGTGCTGAGACTGGTACGCAATTCTGTTCACTAATCGAACGTAACTCAGGTGGTGTTGTAACTGAGCTATTTAACGGTCTTGTGAACCTTGGTGGTCAAACAACATCTGGTTTCGATTATAACGTTGCTTATAACTTCGAAACTGAGTTTGGTGATTTCCGTCTTAACTGGGATGGTACTTACGTAGATGAGCGCACTACTATTATCGTTGACCCTGTAACTGGCGAGTCAATTACAGAGAATGACGCAGGTCGCGCTTTTGACCGTGACGTAATTCCACGTCTTCGTACCAACCTGTCTGTTACTTGGGCATACGAAGATTGGACTGCAAACTACCTAGTACGCTTCATCGGCCACACTACAGAAGCTTGTTCGTTCGATGACGATACGGATGAGAATGGTAACTACCTAGAAGATACGCTATGTAGTGATCCAGGTGAGACTACATTTGATGATGACGGTAACCTAGTCAAAGATAGCTTCAACGAGCTTGAAGATATGGCTTACCACGATGTGTCTGTTGGTTATGCAGTTACTGATAACCTTCGTCTAACGCTTGGTGTTAACAACCTTTGGGATACAGACCCAGAAGTTTCTTACACTACGTTCGCGAACAGCTTCGACCCATCAATGTATGAAATCCCTGGAAGATTCTTCTACGGTCGTGTAAATCTTGAATTCTAATTCAATGATTGCATAAGATTTTCAAAAATTTAAAGGCCTCGTAAGAGGCCTTTTTTGTAGGAGAATATTGTGAAGAGCATTGAACAACTCCTGACAAAAGCAGATTCGCATTTTCAAAGGAACGAATACAGTCAAGCTTATGATTGTTTACGCATTGCTGGTCAGTCAGGACATTTGTATGCCGCATTAGACTACGCTTATCACATCGCACCAAATAGCCCCAAAGCAGCTATCGACTATCTGAGCGCATTACCAGACAACTCAAAACCTACTGTAAGGTTTCACTGTATACTCATTTCACGGTTTTATCTATTTAAAGAAATGAATTATGAGCTGGTGAGTGAGCTCGTCAGGCTTGCTTCAGCAGGGCATGCAGAGTCCTTAATTGTATTACTTAGTTGGACTGAGCAAAACACATCGGTTTACGCTCAATTGAAGGGTACATTAGGTCGCCATAATCCCAACATTTATCGTCAATTGTTCATGGGAGACCCTAATTACGCCGATGTTTCTACGTCTTTATGTGAAGATACAACCATCACCACGGTACTTGAAAAGCAAACCTCGCTACTAAATAAAACTAAAACTGCTGTTGATAGCAACGGTATCGTTTGTGAAATGAGCGGCGTACTGTCAGATATTGAATGTGACTACATGCTTCTTCGATACAAAAGTTTACTTCAGCCATCTATGGTTCTAAATCCATTGAATGGTAATCCCATGAAAGATGATATTCGCACGAGTGAGGTCGCTATTATCACTAATCAATGGGTAGATTGGATAAGTCGCGAAGTAGAAGTGAAGATGAGCCGTATGTCTGATACAAAACCTCAGCATGGTGAACCACTAAATTTACTGAGGTACAAAGATGGCCAAGAATACAAACCGCATTATGATGGGTTTACTGATACTCAACTAAAGCAAACCAGTATTATTGAAGAGGGAGGCCAGCGTACCCATACGATACTGGCATACTTGAATTCATTGAGTGAGGGCGCTACTCACTTTCCCAAATTAGGGATAACGATCTTTCCAGAAAAGGGAAAACTAGTGAGTTTTCTTAACGTTGATAAAAATTTGGCCTTAGAAAAACAGAGTTATCATTGTGGCCAACCTGTCTTCACAAACGAGAAATGGATGCTTACAAAATGGGTGAGGTCAAATCGCACCGAATATGGTACGTTAGTTTTCGGAAGTAATTGTAAATAAATGTTCAAGGAAGCAAAATGAAAAAATTTATCCTAGTAAGTCTAGTGACAGCATTCGCAATCTCTGGATGTAATTCAACATCAAACTCTTCATCAAGCGATGTGGCAAGTAACGAAGACGATGGCATGGTGTGTAAGATGGAGCGAAAAGTCGGTTCAAATATGATGCGCCGAGTTTGCTATACAGCAGAAGAAAGGGAAATGATGGAAGAGGCCGCACGCGAAAGCTGGACTCGTATGCAAAGAGGGACTGAAACTTCAGGCTCAGGCTTGTAAAGTGAACGAAGGCTACTATAAAGTAGCCTTCTCGTTTCTAACGCTACTTATTAAAATGACAAAGCAAATTGAACAAGCCCTTAAACAACAGAATTTTGATCTCGCTACAGCGCTTTATTTAGAGTGGTACGAATCTTCTCCCCTAGACTTCAATATCGAAGGTAGCCAGCCTTCACGTGTTAAAGCTACACATATTGCTAACGCCGCAAATCTAGCGCGAAGAGCAGGTTTCAACGAACTGCAGTTTGTTAAAGATATATCTCCGCGATTAGGTGAAATGGTCAAAGTTTTGTTTGGTCTTGCACAACCTTCTTTTTCAAACCCGCTTCAACGACCTAATTTCATTTATATTCCTGAGCTTACCAGTAAACCGTTTTACGATATTCAGGAATGTGAAGGATTAAAGAGTTGGATACAGAGATTGCAGCCTTTTAAAGATGAGTTGTTGGATATAGGCAAAGTATCAAAAAGCAAATATGTTGAAGAGTTTGAAAATCTACCGAATTTGGAAGAGTGGAACAAGCTAAGAGATGAATGGCTCTCTACCCATCTAATAAAAGGTGGGGAACACAGTGAAGTGTTTAAATCGTTAAGTGAACCGCTCCGTGAAGTATTGGAAAGGGCACCATTGGCGCATTGTCCACCTCATGCACCTGAAATGTTTGTTTCTGTGCTAGAGCCTGGGGCATACATCCCTCCGCATTACGGAATTTCAAATTGTAAGCTTACCGTGCATATACCTTTAAAAGTCACAAAACATGCATCGTTGAAAGCGGGAGAAGAAATATTCAAGTGGGAAAATGAACAATCCGCGATGATCTTCGATGATAGCTTTCTACATTCCGCAAAAAATGAGAGCGATGATGTAAGAATTGTGCTTATTTTTGATATATGGCATCCAGACTTATCTTCGTTAGAAAAGGAAGGATTGGCAAAGTTTATGACAAAATTTGCTGTCTGGAACAATGGGGTAGGTAAGTTAGCTAACTTAGATGCACAGTTACGAAGAAAATAATAATAGTATGAATATAGTACAACAGCTCGTCTCAGCTTATAACCAGAAGCAATATCAGCAGATCATCCAATTTATTGAGAAGCAGTTATTTCTGTTGCAAAAAGACCCAGTATTTATTCAACTATTCTGTGGCTCGCTTCGCCAAGTTCAGCGAGTGAAAGAAGCTGAGAAATATTTAGTAAAAGGGCTGAAGAAATTTAAAAATCACCCCGAATTATCAAATGCTTTAGGTAATTTATACCTATCCACTCGGCGAATTGACTTGGCAGTATCAACCTTTCAAAAGGCGAGTAAATTAGCGCCTAACAATGTTGATTTACACTATAATTTGGCACGTGCACTAATTGAAAAAAATGCGTTAAAGCAAGCGCGTATAGCAGCAGAAAAAGTTCTAGCGTTAGTGCCGAATCACGTGCAAACGAAGCTAATTTTGGCAGACATTTTTTCGAAGCAATCAGACTTTAATGAAGCCATAATCGTCTTAAAAGATGTCTTAGCTATTAGTCCAGAAAATATTGTTGCTTTGAACAATATCGCCAATTTGTATCGCAAAATTGAAGACTATGAACAAGCATTAAAGCATTTTGAATTAGCGCTTTCTAAAACTAATGCTAACCCTACTATTTTAAGAAATTATGCAGCAGTACTCGCGCTATCAAATCAAAGAGAGCGCGCGGAAATGGTGTATCTGAAAGCATTGAAAGTTGCACCATCTGATTGGGAGCTTCAGGAGGAGCTGGCCAAGTTTCTATGGGAAGAGGGAGTTGATGCGCCATTTGTTCATATTGAATCATATATCAAACGACAACCTGAAGACGATAGCTTCAGGTTTCGTTTTATTCAGTTGCTAATACAAGCCGACGAATATCATGCGGCAAAAGAGCAATTAGACTTACTTACTACAGAAGCGATTAAGACTCACGAAATTGCGCCATTGAGGGCCAGAGTGCTCAGAGAACTAGGTGAGTATGAGGCTTCTATTGTTGAAATAGAAAATGCCAAAATACAGTCAAATAAAGTGGCGCTATTAAGTGAGAAGGGCTATTCGCTGCTTTGTTTGGGGCGCGCAAAAGAAGCACTCAACTGCTTCAACCAATTGATAAAAATAGAACCACTAAACCAAGGTTGGTGGACAATGTTATCTACATGTTGGTCTATGGCCGAACAAGAAAACCGTTATAAATGGTTGTGCGACTATGACAAGCTTGTTTACGTTAACGCTATTAAACCTAGTCCAGTTGATACTGCTAATTTCAATGAAAAACTAAAAACTGCCCTTGTAGAAAAACATCAGAATCAACGGCATCCTATTGGACAATCATTGAAGAATGGGACGCAAACATATGAAGATTTATTCGTCACATCCTTACCTATCATTAAAGAATTGTCGGAAAACATTTTAGCGCAGGCAAAACTATTTACCGCGCAACAGTGTGCTGACAAAACCCATCCGTTTTTATCACGGTTAAGCGATAAGCTTAAATATATCGGTTCTTGGTCAGTAAGGTTAAGAAATGGAGGCTTTCATAAGTCTCACTACCATCCAGAAGGATGGTTAAGCGGCGTTTACTATGTGGATGTGCCTAAAGCCGTTGATACGGATGGGCAAGGCTGGTTGATGTTTGGTAGGGCTGATATTGCGAATCAACGATTTGAAGGGGATTATGCAGTCAAACCCGAAGGGGGGACGGTCGTTCTGTTTCCATCATACATGTGGCACGGCACTAACGCTTTTACCACTGATGAACACAGATTAACCGTTGCCTTCGATATTATTCCAAACGAAAACTAAACGTAGTTACACTTTTTCTAGCTTAAACGCCAGGGTGTAACGGGGCGTGTAACAAATTCTATTGGGCGGTCTGCCGACGTGTTTGATCGCACCATGGAAAATTGCAACACGAGCAGGTTTTGGTGTGCACGCGAATAAGCAATCGTCGTTGTTGTCATAGAACAACGTTTCTCCTCCCCACTCAATGTCCCATTCAGGTGCAATATAAACCAAAACAGTGAACTCATTCGCATCAGGTGCACAATCTGTGTGCGTAAAAAGCATATCTCCATACGATGCGTGATTCACATATCCTCTATAGGCACTAAAATCTTGTTTTGTAATACCGCGAATGGCCTCAATTGCTCTGTGGTATACGGGGAGGGTTCTAATTTGCTCAGATGTTAGATTCACTGCCCAATGCCGATATTCTTGTGTATCAGGTCTAGCAATTTCGTCTCGCTTGAACGCGCTTACTTGTAAACCTTTGAATAAGCTTTCCGCTTCTGCCTGAGTACAAAGGTCGTCGAAGATCCACAGGGGTTTGTTCTCAATCGTAATGTGGTGAGTTGGCGTGAATGTCATTGCATACTCGTCTGTATTTTGGATTTTTCATGAAGTTTATATGATTAGCCCTTCTTTTAATAGCAAGTAACATCTAGGTTAAAAATCATATCTAATTTCTGCGAGTAGCCAGAAATGCGCGCTGATAAATTGTTAAATAAATTTGGTAATTGATTATTAGTTAATCGATTAAGGTGTCAGTGATGCTCCATTCTTGTTTGATGTCATTATTTTGGAATGAAATCTGCACTGCTAATGAACACAAATTAGGCAGACGGAATGAAATCTACTAGGTGTAAACAGTGTGTTACTTGACTAAACGTAACATTCCATGTGAGTATAATACGTTCGTAGTACTGACAATTGACGTCGGCGCTACATTCCTGAAACAAAATTGTGAAAGTTTTATACGCCCCTTGCCCGAATATTTTCCTATCGGCGAGGATTCAAATAAGAAATTTGGTTGGGAACTATGTCCAAAATGAGCAAGAGAACTCTTATTGCTTCTACTGTTATGGGTGCATTCGCACTAACAGGTAGCGCAGTCTCTGCAGATACGCTTGAAGATCTTCATAAAGAAGAAGCGAAAATCCACGCGGCTGCAGCGAAATCTCAAGAAAAAATCAATACGTTGTTTGAACAGTCTCAAGAACTACTTGTTGAGTATCGTCAAACAGTAGATGAGACAGAAAACCTTAAAATCTACAACGATTACATCGCAAGCCTAGTTGCAGACCAGCAACGCGGTATCGATTCATTACAACGTCAGATCGACAGCATCGAACAAACTAAGCAGGGCATCGTTCCTCTTATGTTCCGCATGATCGACAGCCTAGAGCAGTTCATCAAGCTAGACCGTCCAATTCACTTAGACGAGCGTCTACAGCGTGTTGAGCGTCTTCGCGACCTTATGGCTAACTCTAACGTAACTGTTTCAGAACAGTTCCGTCAGGTACTAGAAGCTTACCTAGTAGAAGTTGAATACGGTACTAAGATCAACTCTTACCAAGGTACTATCGACGACGCAGGCACAGAAGTTACTGTTGACTTCTTTAACCTAGGTCGTACGGCGCTAGTTGCACTTTCTCTAGACCAAACTCACGCATGGGTATGGAACAACGAAAGCCGCGCATGGGAAAAACTGGGTGACGAGTATCTGTCTTCAGTTGTTGACGCAGTTAAAATGGCTAACAACGTCATTCCTGCGGATCTGATTAAACTACCAATTAGCGCAGCGGAGTAATTGTTAATGAAACCAGTATTCAAATCTCTTTTAGCCGCTGCGACAGTTGCAGTTGCAGCAACCGGAGCGCAGGCTCAGGAAGCAAAGAGCCTGAAAGACCTTCTAGACCAGGTTCAACAGAACCGCGTTTCTGAAGCTCGCCTAGATAAGCAACGCGAAGCTGAGTTCCAATCAGCACGTGCTGACAAGCAAGCACTTCTTCGCAAAGCACAAGCAGATCTTAAAGCTGAACAAGCTCGTGGTGACCGTCTACAGAAGCAATTCTCAGACAACGAAGTTACATTAAACGAGAAAGCTGCTGAGCTAGACCAAGCTACAGGTACACTTGGTGAAATGTTCGGTGTGGTACGTCAAGCATCTTCTGAAGCTTACGGCCGTATCTCTACATCAATCGTAAGTGCACAATTCCCTGGCCGTGGTCAGTTCCTTGCTGAAATGTCAGAAGACTCTAAAGGTCTTCCAAACATTAAAGAACTTGAAGACCTATGGTTTGCTCTTCAGAAAGAAATGACTGAAGGCGGTGAAGTAGTTAAGTTCACTACAGAAGTTGTTAACCTTGACGGCGGTTCTTCACAGCAAGAAGTTGTTCGTGTTGGTACTTTCAACCTTGTTGGTGAAGCTGGTTACCTAGCGTATGACGCTGAAGCTGAAGTTGTTCAGCCTCTTGGTCGTCAACCAGATGGTCACTTTGTAGCTTCTGCTGACGAACTAATCGGCGCTACTTCTGGTTTTGTTCCTTTCTTTGCTGACCCTTCTCAAGGTGCAATCCTTGGTCTATTGAAGCAAAAAGCGACAATGTCTGAGCGTTATCATGCTGGTGGTCCAGTTGGTTACACAATCACAATTATGCTTGCGATTGGCCTACTAATTGGTATCTACAAAATGATCACACTAACGATCACTGGTGGAAAAATGCGTTCACAGCTTAAGAACGTAAACAATCCTTCAGAAGGTAACCCACTAGGTCGTATCCTTAAAGTTTACCAAGAGAATAAGACTGCTGATGCAGAAAACCTTGAGCTTAAACTTGATGAAGCGATTCTTCGCGAGCTTCCAAAAATTGAAAGCGGCATCAACGTTATCAAGATCTTCGCAGCGATTGCTCCTCTACTAGGTCTACTAGGTACAGTACTAGGTATGATCGAGACATTCCAAACCATCACACTATTCGGTACAGGTGACCCACGTATGATGGCAGGAAGTATCTCTATGGCTCTTGTAACTACTGCTCAAGGTATTATCGCGGCTCTGCCTCTAATCCTTACTCACAGCATCGTAGCTTCTCGAAGCAAGTCAATCATCCACATTCTTGATGAGCAAACTGCGGGTATCGTAGCTGCTCACTCAGAGTCGGAGAAAGCGTAATATGAATTACCTGATTGGATTATTCGAATCGGTCAGGGACTTTATCGCTACCGGCGGTGACGTACTATACTTCGTTGCTGCCGCGCTCTTTCTCATGTGGGTTTTAATGATTGAGCGTTACTGGTATTTAACCTCGGTCTTCCCAAAGGTGAAGAAAAACATCATCGCGAATTGGGATGCCCGAGCAGATACCACATCATGGTATGCGCATAGAATCCGTGACGCGTGGATTTCTCAAGCGTCAGACGATCTTAACGCTAGAATGCTGATTATCAGAACCATTATTGCAATGTGTCCACTAATCGGTCTACTTGGAACAGTAACCGGTATGATCAGTGTTTTCGAGACAATGGCAACACAGGGCACCAGCAACGCTCGTCTAATGGCAGCTGGTATCTCTATGGCAACGATCCCGACAATGGCGGGAATGGTAGCCGCGCTATCTGGACTGTTCATCAGTTCACGTCTTGAAGCGAAAGTGAAGCTGGCAAGAGAAGGGCTAGTTGATAGCCTGCCACATCATTAGAGAGAGAGATTATGGCTCGAAAAGTCAGAACCGAGGAAGAAGATGCACAGATCGACATGACGCCCATGTTGGATATCGTGTTTATCATGCTGATCTTCTTTATCGTTACCACTGTTTTCGTTAAAGAAGCAGGGATCGAAGTCAACAAGCCAGATGCGAGCCAGGCGATTCTTCACAAAAATGCAAACATTTTCATCGCCGTAACTGAAGACGGAAATGTTTGGCTAGACAAGCGTGAAGTAGCGCCGGACAGCGTAAGAGCGAATATTGAGAGACTGCTTACCGAGCAGCCTACAGACTACGTAATCATTCAAGCTGACGTTAAAGCGAAGCATGGTTTAGTAGTTGAGATTATGGATCAGGTTAAAGCCGCTGGCGTTAACCGAGTCTCGGTAGCGGCAAGGGGATAAGATGTTACGTATAATTGTATCTATACTTTTAGGTGCTGGTGTTGCATTTGCCCTTTTCGTTCTAATGGCCAAGTTGATTGAAAATTCATCTAGACCAGCAGACGAAGTACCGCCTGCACCGGTTATCGATATTGTAATGCAGGAACCAGACGACCAAACGCAAACGCGTACTCGTGTTCCACCACCACCGCCGCCTCCGCCGCCACAGCCTCCTAAAATGGAGCAAGTTGAGCCGGAAACTGCGGAACCTGATGCAGATGGCTTTAGCTTAGCTATTCCAGCTATCGACACAGGTGGTGTTGGTGTAAACATCGGTGGTGTTGGTGCAATGCAGCGTGATGGTGAAGCAACACCTATCGTTCGTATCGACCCGAAATATCCACCTGATGCAGCCCGTGACGGCCGTGAAGGTTGGGTAAGACTGTCTTTCACTATCAACGAAGTTGGTGGTGTTGAAGATATCGAAGTTATCGAAGCTGAACCTAAGCGCGTATTCGACCGTGAAGCACGTCGTGCTCTACGTAAGTGGAAATACAAGCCTAAGATCGTTGATGGCAAGCCAGTTAAACAACCTGGCATGTTCGTACAGCTAGACTTTAAACTGGAGCAATGATCATGATGAAACGTACATTCAAAATGTCAGCCGTTGCTTTAGTGCTAGGCGCAGGCGCGGTGCTTTCAGCACCCGCTGCCCTAGCGCAGTCAGCACCTGTTGTTTGTCCTGGATATGAGAAAGGAAAAACAACGCTTGTAGGTGAGCGTACCGGTAAAAAAGTTCAGAAAGCTTTTGAGTTCTACAATGAAGACCAAGTTAATGAAGCACTAAACGTACTTTACGAAATCGACGCATCTGACGATTTCGATAGAGCTTACGTAAAGCGTTTTATTGGTAACTTACTTGCTGCGCAAGAAGGTCAAGGTGGTAAAGCTTTAGGGTATTTGGTTGAATCAGTTGAACCAAAAGTTCTAAACGACCTTGAACACTCTCAAACACTTAAATTACTAGGTGATTTGAGCATGCAGGAAGAGAAGTACACTGATGCCATTAAATGGTATAACAAGTGGATGGACTTCACGTGTAAAGAAGACGCAGACGTATATACGCGTTTGGCACAGGCTTACTTTGAATCTAAGCAATTAGCGAAGATGGTTGAGCCAGCAGACAAAGCGATTGCTTTGTATGAAGAGCCAAACAAAAACCCGTATGTATTAAAGCTAACTTCTTACTACGAGCGTAAGATGTACCCTGAAACGGTTGCTGTGGCGGAAGATCTTGTTAGAACTTTCCCTCAGGAAAAAACTTGGTGGTCACGTCTTGGCTTTTTCTACATCTTAGTTGAAGACTATAAGAAAGGTCTTTCAACGCTAGAACTTGCTTATATGCAGGGCTATCTAGAGAAAGAGTCAGAAATAAAGACGCTTGCTCAGCTTTATCAAAGTAACGGTATGCCTTACAAGGCGGCCAAGTTGCTTGAAAAGCACGTGAAAGAAGGCTTGCTAAAAAATGATGCCGATATGTTAGCAAACGTAGCTAATGCTTATCACCAGGCAAAGAACTTCAAAACAGCTGCCGACTTGTATGCACAAGCTGCTGCTAAGAGTTCAGACCCTGAGCATTATCGTAAGCAAGGTACACTTTTACTTGTGGCGGAAGACTACAAAGGCGCTATTAAAGCACTAGAGAATGCTCTAGAGCGTGGTGCTGAAGACCCTGAGAAGATTCACTTCACGTTAATGGAAGCGAACTTCTACGCAGGTAACTTCAAGTCTGCTTACAAGCACGTACAAGAAGCTAAGAAAGATCGCTCTCTACGCCGCAACGCTGCAGCGTGGGAACCTTATATCAAGGAAAAAGCGAAGAACCGCGGTATTAGTATCTAATATGTGGTTTTAGCAAAAAAGCCTCCCTTTGGGAGGCTTTTTTTTGCCCTTA